>NZ_JBSSBR010000003.1:0-177997 GCF_054059035.1 Thermostichus sp. MS-CIW-36 | reverse complement strand
GTGAAGACTTCTTTACTACTGATCAATCCATCCTCCTTCCGAAGTTGGTTTGCTAAGTGCTGCTATTGTACCCCTTGAGCCCTTAACAGGCTGTACCTTCAAGAAACCATGGCTCATCAATTTCAATGTCAATGAGTAAAACGAGTGATCTTTTTCCATCTCTAGATACCTGCATTGCGATATCAGGGGTATAGCACCGGACACTAGACTGCTCTATGCACCAGCACCAGTTGCCCATGCCGATTGCAGCTTGCCCATCAAAGGCTGGGGTAGCTCGGGTAGATTTGGCCTAACAGGGCGTTCCGGCATTCGAGGTAGTTCAGGTTCCGTTGGGCGCTCCGGCATCTGTGGCGGCTCCGGCTCCAGCGGACGGGCAGGCATCTGTGGCGGCTCAGGCTCCGGCGGGCAAGGTGGGAGATCTGGCCCCCTCAAGAGGAGAGCAATCGGCTGGGGTAAAACAACGTAGGGATAATAGTCTTTCCGAACGTACCTTAAGATCGAATACAAATGCCTACCTTGGACTTCCATGTTCTTAGCTTGAGCTTTCAGGTGAGCTTTCTAGAAGTCTCGCATTGCACTTCGTTGCGCTTTACCGAGAGATTTAGGTCTAAAGTCATTTTCTTGACCCTAACAGCTTTCAAGGCTGCCCTAGGGCTTTGCCAGAGGTTCAGAGTGATTAACCGCTTTGCTCGCGTCAGCGGGCTGTGGTCTCCAAACCCAGATGTCGGCATCGCCATTGAAGCGCAGTTCCAAAGTCTGTACTCTAAGCTGATTGATACTCTTCTTATTTGTCAAGACCTGTTTTTTGTCAAGACTTGTTTGTAAAGACTTTAGAAAAGGGATCTTCAAAAAAAGAGACCTTCGAATCCCCTCATGGACGGAGTGATTAGCTCTATCCTCTCTGAAGTGGTTCCCTGCTGCTAGGATGCACGCTGCTGGGGTAGGAAGAGACTGAATGAGCGAACAGACTGCGCCCTGTTGGCCTGTCCACATTGTCGGGGCTGGCCCCGGGGATCCGGAGCTGATTACCCTGCGGGGGCAAAGACTGCTGGCGGAAGCCGATGTAGTGTTCTACACAGGTTCTTTGGTGCCAGAGGGAGTGCTGGCCCATTGTCGCCCTGGGGTTGAGGCCATTGACACCCGCTCCTTCACGCTGGAAACGCTGCTGCCGCAAATTGTGGAACGGGTCAAGGCGGGGCGGCGGGTGGTGCGGCTGCAGGATGGGGATCCCTGCCTTTACGGCGCTCTGCACGAGCTGCTGATCCGGCTGGCGGAGGCAGGGATCCCTTTTGAGATCGTGCCGGGAGTCAGCGCCTTTCAATTGGCAGCCGCCCGTTTGCAGGTGGAGTTGACCATACCCAAGTTGGTACAGACGATTATCCTCACCCGCGCCAGCGGTCGCACCCAGGTACCGGAAGCAGAAGCCCTGGCCAGTCTGGCAGCCCACCGCGCCTCTTTGTGTCTATATCTGAGCGCCCGCCACGTAGAACAAGCGCAGGCAGATCTGCTGGCTCACTACCCCGCCGATACCCCGGTTGCCGTTTGTTATCGCTTGGGTTGGCCGGACGAACAGATCTGGCTGGGATCCCTGGCCGAGATGGCCGCCCTCACCCGGCAAGCCGGCTTAGAACGCACAGTGCTCTATCTCGTCAGCCCTGCCTTGAAAGGCTTGTCAAGCTCCAGATCTGCCCGCTCGCGGCTCTACAGCCCTGACCACACCCACCTTTTCCGTCGCAAAATGGGCCAGCAGCCCCGTTTGTAACAGGCTCTTTCAGTATATTGACGGACTCTGGCAGATTGAGCACAATGAGGCAGCAAGATGAGGTCAGAGGCCTGGACTTCTGGCGAGGGGGTACTCGTTTTTGCCGAGAGAAGTGGAGCCCTTTTGGATTGGAGTTGTTACAAGACCATTTTTTCACTCTCTAACTTAACTTTGCGAACTCTAACTTTATGGCTGACTCATCTGCTGCTCGCAGCGTGGAAACCCTGATCAAGGCTCTGCAGAAGGCCCTGGCCCCCCTGCCAACCCGTTCGGCCCTGAAGCAAGATGTCCTTTACCTCATGGTGGATCTCCCACGGCAGGGGATGTTTAGCCGCTCTATGGTGTTGCATCGAGTTGCCAGCCAATTGGGGGGCTTGCCTGTGCAGGGAGTTAGCCAACTGGTGGTGTACGGTCGGCTTCAGGGGGAAACACAGCCGCAGTGGAAAAAAGTCTTCTACTTGTCCTCTGGGGAAAGCAGTGCCGATGCCACGCAGATTGTATTACCGGGCACCAAGATTTCTGAGATCAAGGTGCTGGAGGCCCAAAAACCTGTTGTGGATCCCGACGGCAAATCCGATTTTCGCAAAGTTAAAACCCTAGAGGCGCCGGTTCCCAAAATTCAGAAAGAGCGCCGGCCAGAACCGGCTTTAAGCCAGCCCTCGGTTGCTCACGCCCCTTCCCAGACCGAGATCCCGACCCCTCTGCCTACAACTGCTCGCCCCAGTTCTCCTATCGACGTTCCGGCCAACTTTCCGACACTTGATCAATGGTTGCACAGGCCTGCTCTAAGGCCCTTCTTGGGGGGAGCTCTGGCTTTGTCTCTCCTGCTGGGGGCTGGGTTGGTGGTGCGCTCTTTTGGGCGAGCCGATGTTCCTGCCCGAGCCAGATCGCTGGGGCTGGGGATCCCGCTGTTGATCTTGGCCGCAGGGGGGGGCTGGCTGGGTTGGCAAGGCCGGCGTGCCATCAACACCTTTGAGCGGGAGGGATCCCAGGATCCCTTTACAGAAGGGCTGTCCTTTTTACAGGCCAATCCAATTCCTGAGGCAGTGGAGCGGTTTCAGGAGGCTGTGCGGCGACAGCCAGATCACGTAGAGGCCCACATTGAACTGGCCCATCTGTTGGCAAAAACCAACCGACTGCAGGAGGCATTGAGCCACTACCAACAGGCCAAACACCTGAACCCGAACTGGAGCGGCATCAACACCCACCTGGTGGAAACTCTGAAGGCTCTAGCACGGCAGTGGCTGGCCCAGCATCAGCCGGATGAAGTTCTGGCCCACTTACCCGAAGCATTCCCCCTCACCCAGGGATCCGCCCAAGCTGAGATCTATAGCCTGCTCGGCCAAGCCTGGGCAGAGAAGGGCAACTGGGCAGAAGCGTTAGCTCAGCAACAAAAGGCCCTGGGGCTGGATCCCCACTTCAGCGAGGCTCATCTCTGCATTGCTCAAGTTCGCCTCAAGCTGGGGCAATGGGACGAGGCCATCGATTCCTGTTGGGCTGCTTTGGAGTTGAATGATCGCCTGGGCCTGGGCCACGCCGTGATGGGACAAGCGCTGATGCGCAAAGGACAGCTAAAAGCGGCAATAGCAGCCTTCCGAACTGCTCTCAACCTGGATCTCGCTCCTGAGTTGGCAGCCGCTGTGCGGGTGGATCTGGGTTTGGCAATGGTACATGCAGGCCATCTGGCTCAAGCCAGCCAAGAGTTCAGCCAGGTGGTCTTCAATGGTCAGTTCAAAAGACAGCAGGCTCGCGCCTACTACGGTTTGGGTCTGGTGTTGGCAGGCCAAGAGCAATACAGCGAAGCCATCAAGAACTACCGGCGGGCTTTGGAGCTGGCCCCCGATCTGCACGCAGCGATGGCCGCCACTGGCCTAGCCTACTTGGGGCCCAAACAACGGGATGCCTCTGGGCGCAAGTTCATCCAGCCCCAACAGTTGCAGCAGGCTATGCAGCAGTTTGAACAGGCCCTCCAAGGAGATTCAGAGTTGCCGGAAGCTCACTTTGGCCTGGGCGAAGTGGCGCGCATCAAGGGGGATCTAACCTCGGCGGAGGCCAGCTATCGACGGGCCATTCGCAGCAATGGCAGCTATGGAGCAGCTCACTATCGTCTGGGATCCATCCTTGCCCGCCAAGGCAAGCTGGAGCAGGCCATTGAACACTTTCGCTCGGCTTTGGAAATCGCTCCCAACTTCTCCGAAGCCAGAGTGAGCCTGCAACGGCTTCTCTCCAAGCAAACGGAAGAAGCGCATACCGACCTACTCCCCCTGTAGAGGTGGGATAGGATCTTGCGGTTGAGGTTCTTTCAATCCAAGCTCAACCCATGACACCAACGCCAGGTTGGGTGGTCAGCCCTGCAGCCGCCAGCCAGCTCATCGAACAAGGGGCAACGCTTCTGGATGCACGCAGTGCGGAATTGCAAGCCGACGGGATCCTCAAGGGTTCAATTCCGGTGAACTGGACGGAGTTTACTCAACCAGAGGCTGCAAACAGCGGCAAGCTGTTGGCAGATGATGCCCTTCTCACCGAAAAGCTGCAGGGCCTTGGCGTGTTTCAGGGGCGTCCGGTGGTGGTGGTGGCCGATCCGCTGCGGGGCTGGGGAGAAGATGGCCGAATGGTTTGGATGTTGCGCAGCTTGGGTCATCCCCAGGCGGTTATGGTGGATGGGGGCTATCCGGCCCTGGTGAATGAGGGAGTGCCGACCACAGCCCGACAAAGCGCCGACGAACTGCAACGGGGCGACTTTGTAGTGCAGCGAACCGACCGGTGGGAGATCGACCGGGACACCCTGCGGGCCAGCCTTGGCTCCAACCGTGTGGCCATCCTCGACAGTCGCGAAGCCCAAGAATACGAGGGAGCCACCCCCTATGGTGAGGCGCGCGGTGGGCACATCCCCGGCGCTGTGCATCTCTACTACAAGGAGCTGATGGATGCGGCGGGATCCCTATTGCCGCCCGATGAAATTCACGCCCGCCTGCAAAAAGCCGGGATCCCTCCAGAAGCCGAGATCATTGCCTACTGCACAGCTGGGGTTCGCTCCGCTTGGGTCACGGTGGTTTTAACCCATTTGGGCCGGCAGGCCAAAAGCTATTCCGGTTCCATCCTGGAATGGGCGGCCGGGGATCCCCAGCGGTTCCCGCTCCAGCCATGAGGGGATCCCTGCCCACCGTAATCTTGGCCGGATGTGGCTATGGAGCCATCGACGCCTTGCGGGCGCTCAAAGGGCAGGCACGGGTGATCGCCATCAACCCCTATCCCTACAGTGTTAATTCAGGCATGTCCACGCGGCTGCTGAGTGGTCGGTTTTCTCTGGAGCTGGTGCGGATCCCTTTGCTGGAGCATATTCAAGCCAACGGCGCCCAGTTTTTGCCGGGGCGAGTCACCCACATCCAACCCGAAGCTCGAACCCTGACCCTGGAGAGTGAAGTCGGGATCCAAACTCTTGCCTACGACTATCTGTTGGTGAATGTGGGCCGGGAGTTGCGCCCCATCGATGGGATCCAACATGCCTTTACCATTCGACCGGCAGAACAATTGGTGGCCGCCCAAACCTGGATCCGGCAGTGCTGGCAACGGGCAGCCCAGGGGGATCGGACGCCGGGCCTGCTGACCTTTGTGGTGGCGGGAGGAGGCTGTACCGGCACAGAGCTGATGGGGGAACTCTACGATCTTTGTCGGCAGATGAGCGCAAAAACAGGGATCCCCTCGGCTCAAGCCCGGCTGATCTTGATCCATCGCCAGGCCCATCTGGTCGAGGGCTTCTCGGAACCCTTCCGCCGGGCGGTGGAAAGGGAAATCCGCCGTCTGGGGGTGGAAATCTGGGCCGGATGTCAGGTGAAAGCCTTTGGGCCGGAGCAGGTGTGGCTCTCGGATGGCACCGAGTTGATGGCTCAGACTCGCCTGTGGGCAGGTGGCTTCCAGGCGCCGGCCTGGTTGAGCACCTGCGGCTTGCCGACAGGGCCGACGGGATCCCTGCTTGTGGATCAATACCTGCGGGTGCAAGGCTCAGAGCACATCTTGGCGGTGGGGGACTGCGCCGACTTTGTTTGGGGATCCCGCCTCTTGCCCAAGATCGGCGTGTACGCGGTGCGCCAGGGGCCGATTGCAGCCCAAAACCTACTGCGGCTCATCCGCGGCCAACCTCTGATCCCCTACCGACCGCAGGCCACGGTTTTTGTTTGTGTAACGGTGGGGAACCGCGTTGCTGTTGCTGAGAAAGGCGAGCTGGTCTGGCGCGGCTATGCAGCCACGGTGCTGAAGAACTTTTTTGATTGGCTGTACATGCGCAAACTCAAGCCCCTGCGCTGGCAGGAGTTTTTCTACTGACTCGAGCTCTACCAAGAACGGGGTTAAGATCAAAACCAGATGGGCCAGGTCGGGCTCGCTTCCCAAATCCTGAATATCTGAGAACTATGGCTACTCCCGGCGGCAATGGGCTATGAGCGGATCGACTTTTGCCGACCGGCCAGAGCAGCGACCAACCAGGAGCAACAATGCCTCTAGATAACCTGCGCGGACTCTATCAGCAAGTCATTCTGGAGCGGTACAAAAAGCCCCACAACTTCGGCAGAGTGGATCCCGTCCACCGCCACCAGCGCGGCCACAACCCCTCCTGCGGCGACACCATCGACCTCACCTTGCAACTGGATCCCAGCCAGGAGCGGATTGTCGATATCAAATTCGAGGGGGCAGGCTGTGCCATTGCCCTGGCCTCTGCCGATCTCATGGCGGATGCGGTGCGGGGGCGCACCATCCCCGAAGCTCTGCAGTTGGTGGAGCGTTTCCAAGCCATGATGCGCGGTGGCGAAGAGTTCCCGCGGGAGCAACGGGCTTTGAACGCCATGAAAGGGGTAGCCCAATTCCCGGTACGCATCAAATGCGCCAACCTGGCCTGGCATGCACTCAAATACGCGCTGGAATCCCCCGAACCCCAGGCTGATGGGTCGGCTTTTGTGAGCAACGAAAACACCGACTAACTTTCCCCAGTTTTACCCTTCTCCCTCGCTACCCTGGGCAAAAGCCTTTCAAGGCTTGCGCAGATTGTTGGTTTCCCAGCTCTGCCCAGGAGCAAACGATGTCGCAGCAGGTGTTGATCGTTGAGGATGATCCCAGTCTTGCTTATGTTCTCAGCCTGTTGCTGGAGCGAGAGAATACAGAGTTTGTGGTGGTTGCTTCGGTTCCCGGTGCCATCAGTCACTGCCAAGCCTCACGACCGGATCTCATCATTCTGGATTTGGAACTGGTTGGCGACGAGGGGTTTGCCCTGCTGGATTGGCTGAACAGGAATCCTCCCGCCAAGCCCATTCCCGTCTTGATCTACACAGCCCGCGATGTGGAGCACCCAGAGCGTATCCGCTGGCAATCTCAAGTTACCGAAATCTACGTCAAAGGGCGCATCAGTCCGACAGAACTCCAAGAACGGGTACACCAACTCTTGGCTGAAACAACATGACCCATCGTCTGCTGATCATCGACGACGAACCCGATATTTGGGAAATGACCCAACTGATCCTGGAAAACTTGGTCGGCTGGCAGATCTTAACGGCGGGATCCGGCCCAGAAGGGATCCAAATCGCTATCCGAGAGCAACCCGAGGCCATCCTGCTGGATGTGACGATGCCGGGGATGGATGGCCCCACCACCTTGGCCCATTTACGAGCTTTGCCGGAAACCCAAAGGATCCCCGTGATCCTTCTAACCGCCAAAGTCCGGGATCCCCAGGATGCCTCTCTTGCTCAGCTTGGAGCCAATGGCTTCATCAGCAAACCCTTCAACGCGGCCACCCTGGCTGCGGACATCTGTGCTCTGCTGGGCTGGGATCCCTGACTCAACCCTGAACCCGCCCCAAAAACCCCTGGGATCCCACCGATATCCGCCAAATCGCGTAGAAGAAACGTACAAATTGCCTACGCAAATCCTCGATGTTTCTCTGTACTTCCACTGATCTCGAGGCTATGATAGGGGCGTGAACGTTAGAAATACGGAGGAAACACAGATGCAAGTCAGTGAAGATCTAACCCTGGACTACCGTACTTACCGCATAGCAGCCCTATTGAGCGAGAGCTTCTCTTTGGGAGCACTGCTGGGAGTATCCCTCAAGTGGCAGAACGATGTCTCCTCCGTGAATGAGCCGCGGCCCAGGGCTTCCCATCTTTCCCTGCAGGACATCGAGCAGCGCTACCTCACCTCTTGGCAAAGATAGTCTTCTCCCTTCAAAAACCATCTCTCAAACAGAACCAGACATGAATACAAGTCTTGACTCTGTTACTCTGCCCTCCAGCATCCAAGAAATCGTGGAGCAGGTGTTCCGCAGCAGCTTCCTCAGCTTGGGCCAAGAGAACCGCATCAATGAGCTGCTCTTTCAGCGGCGCTACTCTGAGGCTGACCTGGAACTGTTGGACTGCCTAAGCTTGGCGTTGCTGAACCATCAAATTGAGACGGAAAAACGTTCTGCGGCAAAAGCTGCCTGACACCCAAAACGCATCAAGTTCCTCCAAAGCAAAAGGGGATCCCAGCTGGATCCCCTTATTTGTCCAATCTGAGTCCAGTGACCTAGCTGATCTCCAAGGAAAACCCTGGAAGCGCCCCGGCAAGCATTCCAGAGTTCTTGCAGGATGTGGGGACTAGACCGCAACGGTCTTCTTCACCTGAGCCGCCAAAGCTCCAGAAGCATACTTGGCTGCCATCTCATCCAAGGTAACCACCGGAACTTTGGTGCCATGGCCAGCACAGCCGAAGGCAATGTAGCGCTCAGCACAGACTTTTTGCATTTCCTTGATGGAAGGCTTGAGGAAGTGGCGGGGGTCAAACTCTTTCGGATTCTCGGCCAGGGCGCGACGCACGGCAGCCGTGATGGCCAGGCGGTTGTCGGTGTCGATGTTCACTTTGCGCACCCCATTTTGGATGCCCCGCTGAATTTCTTCCAGCGGCACACCGTAGGTCTCGGGAATGGAGCCGCCGTATTCGTTGATGATGTCGATCAGCTCCTTGGGCACGGAGGAGGAACCGTGCATCACCAGGTGAGTGTTGGGCAGGCGGCGGTGGATCTCGGCGATGCGCTCCATGTCCAGAATGTCGCCGGTGGGCTTACGGGAGAACTTGTAGGCGCCGTGGCTGGTACCAATGGCTACGGCCAGCGCATCCACCTGAGTTCGCTCCACAAAGTCCACCGCTTGGTCGGGGTCGGTGAGGAGTTGGTCATGGCTGAGCGCCTCTTCCGCACCGTGGCCATCTTCCGCTTCCCCACGGCCCGTCTCCAGGGATCCCAGGCAGCCCAGTTCCCCTTCCACACTCACCCCGATTGCATGAGCCACTTTCACCACCTCGGAGGTAACGGCCACGTTGTACTCGTAGCTGGCCGGGGTCTTGGCATCTTCCTTGAGGGATCCATCCATCATGACGCTGGTGAAGCCATTGCGGATGGCGGAATAGCAGGTAGCCGGGCTGTTGCCGTGGTCTTGGTGCATGGCGACGGGGATGTGGGGGTAGGTCTCCACTGCCGCCAGGATCAGGTGCCGCAGAAAGTTCTCGCCCGCATACTTGCGTGCCCCTCGAGAGGCTTGCAGGATAACGGGGCTGTTGGTTTCATGGGCTGCCTGCATGATTGCTTGGATCTGCTCCATGTTGTTGACGTTGAAGGCAGGAATGCCGTAGCCATGTTCGGCGGCATGATCCAGCAGCGTCCGCATTGCAACGAGAGCCATCGGTTACCTCCTGAGGTGCTGACCTAGTGCGTATGAGATTTGCTTACCGTTGATCTTAAGATACTTTTTACGTTTTGGCGGATAAGCCGCCGGGGATCTGCGCATCTTGCCGAGGGATCCTTGCAGCTATTGGCCGTGATGCTCGCGCTCAGGCGCAACAGGCGCACCGACATCTTCAGATACAGTGGGGAGGGGCAAGACTGTTGGGCGCTTGCATCGAGGATGGTTCTGCCCATGCCCGCCTAATTGATCTCTTACCTCAATTGATCTCTTTCAGTTTTGTGTTGTTCGCCCGGAGGAATGGGAACGTGCGTTGCGATCGCTGGCCGGTCTTGGGTGCAAAGCCAACAAGGGCTCTGTCCTGCTGGGGCAAAAGGCTGCGCTGGGTGCGAGGAACCGGTTTGGCAATGGCCTGCTGGGCAGTGGCGGGCCTTCGGTCGGCAGCTTGGGGGATCCCTGGGCAATCTCCGGATCAAGCGGCAGCCTGGGTGAGGGACAATCCTGTGCTGCGGCCCCGTCCGGGCGAAACCCTGAACATCAACCGAGTGGAGCCAGATGGATCCCGCTTTACGTTCTTGGCTTCGGTGGCTCCGCCGGGACGGATCATCAACCCGCTGGATCGGGAGACGATTCGCTCGGAACGGATGACGTTCTTTCGCCCCCAAGGACTGACAGCAGAGGATCTCTTTCAAGCCATTCGCGATGTCTATGGGCCGGAGATCGCCGCCGATCTGGATCAGGCAGTGGAGGTGATTCGCTACCCATCCCCAGAAGCTCTGGCAGGCAGTCCGGGCTATACCTTGGCCCTTGCCATCCAAGGGGTGGTGCTGCGGGGAAACCAATTTGTGTACTGGCTGGAGCTGACGCAAAACCCCGATGGCCGTGTACAGCAGGGGCAGGTGTGGGTGTTCCAAGAGGAATGGCTACCCAAGGTGGAAGGGGAGTTGGCGGAACGTTTCCCCTTGCAGGTGATGACCCGTTGAGGGGCCCCCAATCTTTATCCCCGAGGAGAAGGGCGCTCAGGGGCGGAGGGAGTTGCTGACATCCAAAGCCGGCAATTCCACCCGCTCCACCTGGGGCCGAAAGCCCAACCAAGGGGCGGCCAACTGGGCAAACCGCTCTGGATCCCCGCTCACACAGAAACGGTGGGGTTCCTCCTGGGCAGCGGTCGAGGGGCGGCGCAAGCCCCACAAGCTCAATTCGCGGGCCAGGGATCCCACCAGCGCCATCCCTGGATCTACCCGTTTGACCGAGGACGGCAGCAAAGGCTTCAGGATTGGATCCAGCAGGGGGTAGTGAGTACAGCCATAGACAAGAGTATCGATCCCCTGTTGCAACAGCGGTTGCAGGTAGCGTTCAGCCGCCTGTCGCAGAGCAGGGCTATCCAGCCATCCGGCTTCAATGAGAGGGACGAACTCAGGGCAGGCCTGCTCCCAACAGTAAACGGGGTACGGAAAACGTTTGGGATCCAGAGCGCTGTACTCTTGAATGGCTCTTGAGTAAGCGCGACTCTTGACCGTGGCCACCGTGGCGAGCACCCCAATGCGGGATCCTTGGGCCAGTGCTGCCTGGGCGCCGGGCAGGATCAACCCCAGAACGGGCAGGGCAAACTCCTGCCGCACGTGGTCCAGAGCCAAGGCCGAGCTGGTATTGCAGGCCATCACCACCAGCTTCACCGGCTGCGCCTGCATCCATGTCAGAATTTGCCGCACAAAGGCCAGGATCTCCTCTGGCGAGCGTTCCCCATAGGGCAACCGCGCTGTGTCGCCGAAGTAGATGAGCCGTTCCTGGGGGAGTCGGCGGCGTAAGGCTCGCCAAACCGTCAGCCCGCCCAAGCCGCTGTCAAACACCCCAATTGGCCAACTGGGATCTGGCTCTGATTTCCACTCCCACTGCATGCTCCATTCTCCTCAACACCTTGGCCTAAGCTGCTGTATCCTACCCTGCTTTCGAGAATCTCGGCGACAGATTTCCTGCCTTCCCTCTGAGATCAACTGGGCCAACTGGATCGTCAATTCGATCAGTTAAGGATCAATTGAGAGATCCGATAGACATGAACAAGCTCAGCCAACGGCTAGCGGCTGCGCAAGAAGGTCTCAATACCATCGGCAATAGCCCGCGCCAAAATAGCCTGATATTCGGCAGTAGCCAATTTTCGCCCTTCGGTTGGGTTGGTTACATATCCCAACTCCAGCAGCACGGAGGGCATACCCACAGGTGTTTCCCGCACCATAAAAAAGCGGGCCCGTCTCACCCCCCGGTCAGCAGCGCCGGTAGCCCTGACCAAGCTGCGGTGTAAGATGGCGGCCAGCTCGGCGCTATCGGGTCGCAGGTAATAGGTCTCGATGCCGTGAATGCCGGAGCGATCCAGGGCGTTGGCATGAATGCTCACCAGGAGGGCAGCGTTGGCCTGAACGGCCATATCCACCCGCGGTTGCAGCAGCACTTCCCGGTCATCGGTGCGGGTCATCACCACCCCGTACCCCCGCTCCTGCAACAGTCGTCGTACCTGGTGGGAAATAGAGAGCACGATGTCCTTCTCCTGGATCCCATCCACCCCGATGGCACCGGGATCCCGTCCCCCGTGGCCGGGGTCGATGGCAATGACCGTCCGGTTCAGAGATTGGGGGGTGGAAGGGGAGGCAGGGCCGGGCGTCTGCGGCTGAGGTATTGGTGGAGGAGCATTCAGAGGTCGCAGCTCCAAGGTAATGCGGCGGGATCCCTGGCCGGGGTTGGGCTCGAAGACATTGAACTCCTCGGCGGGCTGCACCAGAATGCTGACCGTGCGGGCATCTTCCTGGACAAAGCGGATCCGCTCCACCGGCCCTCCAACCGGCAAGCCGGGATCCGGCATAGACTGGGGCAGGCGAGCGGGCGCCACGTTGATGCGGTAGCCACCACTCTCGGGATCCCAGCCGGCCCGGTAGAACATGAATCCATCGGCGCTGATGATCAACCGGTTGCCCTGGAGCTGAACCGATTGCAACGTGGCCAGCGGCCCACTGCTGTTGACAGAGCTGACCTCGGGCAAAAGGCTGGCCTGGGCAGCACCGCCGGCAGGCTGGATCCAGATCCCACCTCGCTGTGGGTCGTAGCGGGCTTCCCAGTCGCCACCGGAGGAATCCACATCCAGCACTACCCGAGCAACGGTGGGCTCAAACTGCCCGATACGCAGCCGCGAAACCCCCAGACGGTTGATGACATAAGCTCGCTGGGTGAGGGCAGGGCTGAGGGTGGTGTTGAGAAAATCCACCACTACCCGATCCGGATCGAGGATGCGCCGCACCGTAGTGGAGGGGCTGCCTTGGGTACGGATAAAAAAGCCTTCTGCTTGCGGGGATACCTCTAAAATTTGATGGCCGGAGCGGGAGACAGGCAGGGGTGGGGGGGATCCGACAGCTTGGCTCTGGGGCAGTGGGATGGGAGCTGATGAGCCGGCAGATGAGGGGGGAAACAGCGGCGAAGGGGGAGCGGCCTGGGTGAATTGAACGGCCCAGCGGGAGGGGCCGGCGGTGAGCAGTTGCAGGTGGTTAAGGCTGAGGGGCTGATCCGGCTGCAGATAGAGCACAAAACGGGTGATGGTATCCGTAAGCTGGCTAATCTGCACAGAGGCGACACGGCCTGCAAAGGTCTGGGTCTGGGGCTCCCGTCCGAAGCGGGTGTTGGGAAAATCCAGCACCACTCTGGGGGGGTTTTGCAGAACAAACAGGAAAGGCCGCACCTCTCCCTGTGTATTGACTTCCAGCCGCCCCTGCTGAGGGTCGTAGTGCCAGCGGTCGATGCGAGATAACCCTGGGATTGTGGTCGTCTGGGCCTGGACAGAGGGAGGGGGAAACAGTCCTGCTCCCGCCAAGCTCAACAGCAGCATCGCCCCCCATATCCGCCTTGACCTCGGCTTGCCGAATTCAGGCATGACCTTCCATCCACTCCCCACACCTGCTGCCCTCAACTATACCAACCTGCCCTCGGAGCAGCCTGGGAAGGAGCGCAATTCCGCTCTTGCCTGCAGGGCTGGGGGATGATGGGTAGAGGCTCGCCCCTTCTTCTTCCTGCTTGTTCTCCGGCGAGGTATCTTGGGATGCCCAAACCACCGGATCTCCTAACCCTGGCCCGAGCTGGACACGCCCAGTCGATTGTGCAGGTTGTGCGGATGGAGCTGCTGCGGCGTCGCTGGTGTGCTCGAGTAGACTTTGCCGACGAGACCCTGCACGTCCACCTGCTGGGATCCCTGTACCAGCCTGCGCTCTCCCCCCAAGTTGCCGCTGCCCAACTGTTTCTGATCTTGAAGCAACTGCGGATCCCACGGCTGGAGCAAGTGGAAATTTGCGCTTTCCGCGGCTCACGTTTGCTCTGGCGGCAGAGCCTAAAGCTGGGATCCCGGCGGCGTTGGGATCGGTTTTCTTTTGGCAACTGGTCGGTGAACGCTTGGGCTTACCCGGCTGCGTTTGCGGTGGCCCTGATGGTGAACAACATAGGCTTGTTGCAGTTGTTGCATTTGCCTCTTCACATTTGGATCCACGAACTTGGCCATGCCACCGTCGCCTGGTGGAGCGGGTATCGGGCTTTGCCTCTGCCCATCGGCTGGACAAGCGTTAGCTCGCAGAGGGATCCCTTTGTGTATTTTGGAATCCTCTTTTTACTGATTCTACTCTTCTGGTCAGCCCGCAAGGAGCGGATTGGGTGGCTGCAGGTGCTGGCCATCTTTCTTGCTCTATTGCAGTTTTACATGACCTGGCTGATGCCCAATCGCACCTGGGAGATGTTGTTTGTCTTTAGCGGCGTTGGAGGAGAATTTTATCTCAGCACCTTTCTGATGGCCAGCTTTTATTTTCCCTTGCCAGATCGTTGGCGATGGGACTCTTTGCGATTTGTCGTGCTGGGGATCGCGAGCAGCAGCCTGTGGAGAAGCTTTTGGGAATGGCACAGCATCAGACTGGGATTGGCCGAGGTTCCCTGGGGAACTTTGTTGGGCGGCCAAGGAGATGCCAGGGGGGATATGAACCGCCTAAACTACGACTTTGGCTGGAGCACCGATCGAATTATCCAAACCTACACTTTTTTAGGGAACCTGTGTGTTTTCGTCGTATTGAGCCTATATGTTCTATTCCTGTTGCGGGCAAATGATGAGATTTGGCTGTATCTGCGAGCAAAGCTTATTCTTTGGATGGATGGTTTGATAGGCTCCAGTTCAAGGAAACGTTCTTAAGATCCTCTTGTACTGAACATTGCCCCAACTACAACTTTTTCCGGCAGCACCAGCTACATCCGGCGCAAAATGAGCTCTTGGGTAAAAGGGATCCCGCTTATCTCCAGAACTTCCCTAGTGTCCAACTCGATTCCTCAAGGGGGCAGGATCATTTTGGTTTTGGACTGCAGCTTTGCCGGTTGGGAATTGCTCCAACCACTCCGTTGAGCTCAGAGGGCGTTTGTGGTGCCCATCTGGGCAATGATTGGGCGGGAGAAGCGGCACCCCTATCAGGTTGGAGATGGCCTGTTGAGCATTCGCTCTATCCTGAGGGATATGTATAGACAAACTTCCTCTGCAACGGTACTTTACCCATGTCAGCCGCCTTCTCTTGGCCCTACCGCACCCCAGGGATCCCAGACTCTGCCTTTGAACGCATCCCAGGGATCCCGATGAGCCCTCGTGAGGTGCGCGTGTTGGTGCTAAGCCAGTTGCGCCTGGGAGAGAACCACTGCCTATGGGATATCGGCGCCGGAACCGGCACCATTGCCATTGAAGCAGCCATTCTGTGCCCCAAAGCTCGCGTGATCGCCATCGAGCGAGATGCAGAGGTGGTCAGCCTGATCGAGAGCAATTGCCGGAAATTTGGCCTCGCCAACGTGCAGGTGATTCAAGGTACTGCCCCCGATTGTCTGCAACACCTTTCTCCGGCACCGGATCGCATCTGCATTGAGGGAGGCCACCCCCTACGCGAGATCTTGGAAGCCTGCTGGAGCCATCTCAGCCCCAACGGGCGGGTCGTGGCGACGACCAACTCTTTGGATGGGCTCTACGGCCTTTCTGCCGGCCTGGCCGCTGTGCGGGCTCATCATGTGGAGGTGATTCAATCGGCGGTGAACCGCCTGGAACACCGCGGTCGGACTCAAATGCTGCTGGCACTGGATCCCACCTTTGTTTTGAGCGGAGAAAAAATGGGCTAAGTTTTGTGTAAACTGTTTACATTTTTTTGGTAAATCTTTTCCTAAGGTGATGGATAAAAGTGGATTGATTTATCTCGGCTGTCTTAGAACCAGCAGAAAAGATTGGGTCACCCAAACCTTAAGCTATACTGATATTTCTCGATCCCAAACTCAAATCTGCTTTTATACCAGATAAGAGAGCTGGGAAACCCAATAGCTATGGATCAATTCCAACACCCCTTTCAGGAGTCACGGGAAGTCAAACTGCGGCAACTGTTGATTCGGGAGCGCTGGCCGGAAATGCTGAAAGGCTGCCGGGCTTGCATCCATTGGGACGACTTCAAGCGACCGGAATGCTGTGGTGATTGCGGCATCGGGGATCGACGCAGGCAAGCAGTAGCCGAAGAAAGCCCACCCAGCAAGTCCCCAGGCATTTAGGGTTCGCAAGCTTCCCAAATTGGGATCCCAGCTCCTGCAGTAACTTTGCCGCCATCCTCCTGGAAAATCTGGTGATCCAGGTCGCCAACGGGGTGGTGCAACCCCTGCTCAACTGCTTTCCCCACCATGAATCGGTGAAGCAACGGTTTTATCGCCGCAACCTGCTCTCTACCCGGGAAACCGAACGGCTCCGCAACCAACTTTCCCAACGCTACCGCTGGCAACGCTACTGGGACGAACCCCGGGCGATTTTTGAGAGTTGTTATCAACTGTTGCGTATCCAAGACCAAACGATTGTCCAGTACCCGGTGTATGCGGGGCGCACGGCGGAACTGGCGCAACTCGGGGGCATTCCCTGGCTGGTCACCCTCTGGTTGGAGTTTCAGGATGCGGTGGCACCCGTACTGCGGGCGGTGGCAAACTACATTGGTCGTACCAGCGCCTATCTGCTCACCCGGATCATTGGGCGGGGCTTGGGCTTGATTGGGCGGGGGATTTTGCAGGGTATTGGCAGTACATTGCAAAACAATCGCTCCCAAGAATCCTCCCAGTTATAATCCATCCCATCCGTAATATTTGATAACAATTTGGCGTCCTGAGCATTAAAACTTGCTTAAGGCAGGGGCGCCGTCGGGTTGCCTTTGTGTTTTAATTGAGAATAATATTCATTAGTTTTAATTGAGAATAATATTTATTATGTTCAGGTCTAAAGTTATTACAAACGCCACTAATAATCAAGGAGGTTCTGGTGCCACATTCAGGGAGTCAGCCGGGAAATAACGGTCAAAAACTGGGTTTTACCTATGTCAACGAGGCGGCAGTGAGCCGGGCTAAGCCGGGAATTGCTAGTGAAGGTAATTTGCAAATAATGCCCCTATCTCAAATGCGGGCAGGGGAACGGGTGCGGGTGGTGCGGGTGGATTGCGGCGAGGCGAATCCCCGGTTGGTGGGCATGGGCATCACCCAGGGGGCGGTGCTGACGGTGCTGAGCCATCTGGATTCCGGGTCGGTGCTGGTGGAATGTCAAGGTCAGCGGTGGGGGTTGGGGGCGGGTATGGCGGAACGGATTGGTGTCGAGCGATGGGAGGCGGCAATGCCCAGGATGACCTTGGGGGAGGCGACTATTGGCAGTCGGGTGCGGGTGGTGGGCTATGCGCCGGGAGCGGGGGATTACAAGCGGAAATTGCTGGGGATGGGCTTAACGCCGGGGACGATCCTGCAGGTGAAACGCCATGCGCCCTTGGGAGACCCGACGGAAATTGAGGTGCGGGGGTTTGCCCTGAGTCTGCGGAAAGGGGAAGCGGCGGTGTTGCAGGTGGTGCCGGTGGAGGGAGAAGCAAATTTAGGGAGCGATGGGCAATGAGCAAGCGGACGATTGCCTTACTGGGAAATCCCAACTGTGGGAAAACGACCCTATTCAATGCCTTGACGGGGGCACGCCAACGGGTGGGCAACTGGGCAGGGGTGACGGTGGAACGCAAGGAGGGCACCTACCGGGATCAGGGGCAAACGGTGACGGTGGTGGATTTGCCGGGGATTTATTCCCTGGATGTGGCAGCGGGGGGCACGGGGCTGGATGAACAGGTGGCACGGGATTACCTGCTCAGCGGTGAAGCCAACCTGGTGGTGAATATCCTGGATGCCAGCAATCTGGAGCGGAATCTTTACCTGACCACCCAGCTTTTGGAGATGGGGGTGCCGCTGGTGCTTGCCCTGAACATGATGGACCAGGCGGCGGGGCGGGGGATGCGGATTGACCTCGCCGGGTTGCAACGGCGGTTGGGCTGTCCGGTGGTGCCTTTGTGCGCCCATCGGGGGCGGGGGGTGGCAGAACTTAAGGCAGTCATCCGGCAGGCATTGACCCAGCCGCAGGGGTCGGGGGTGCGCCCCGTTTATCCCCCGCTGATAGAGCAGGCGTTTACCGAACTGTCCCACGAGGAAGGGCTGGGTTCCCCTTGGGCAGTGCTGTACTGGTTGCAATCGGCGGATAGGGCGAACGACTCACCGGCATTACCAAGCCGTTTCCAGCAGTACCGGCAGGAGATGCTCCAAACCCTGGGGGAAGAGATTGACCTATTGATTGCTGATGTCCGTTACACCTGGATTCGGGAGGTGGTGACGGCGACAGTTACTCTGCCTGGGCAGGTCAGCCAAACCATTTCGGAGCGGATTGACCGCTGGGTGTTGCACCGTTGGTTAGGAATTCCCATCTTCCTAGTGATTATGTATGTCATGTTTTTCATCGCTATTAACGTGGGGGGTGTGTTTATTGATTTTTTTGATATAGGGGTGGGCACGATTGCGGTGGACGGCACGGCGCATGTGTTGCAACAACTCCACGCTCCCGGCTGGCTGATTGGGCTGTTGGCAGATGGGGTGGGGGGTGGCATTCAGACAACGGCGACGTTTATTCCCCAAATTGGCTTGTTGTTTGTTTTGTTATCGGTGTTGGAGGATTCGGGGTATTTAGCGCGGGCGGCGTTTGTGATGGACCGGCTGATGCGGTGGATTGGCTTGCCGGGGAAGTCCTTTGTGCCGATGCTGGTGGGGTTTGGGTGCAATATCCCCGCCATTATGGCGACCCGTACCCTGGAAAATCGGCGGGATCGGTTGATGACGATTCTGATGAACCCGTTTATGTCCTGCGGGGCGCGGCTGTCCGTGTATGCCCTGTTTGGGGCGGCGTTTTTTCCGAAAAATGCCCAAAATGTGGTGTTTCTGCTCTACCTGATTGGGATTGGGGCGGCGGTGTTTACGGGTTTGGTGATGAAAAGCACCCTGCTACAGGGGATAGCGGCTCCCTTCATTATGGAATTGCCGCCCTACCATTTGCCCACGCTCAAGGGGGTAGCCATCCACGCCTGGGGACGGTTGCAAGCGTTTATTACCAAAGCGGGGCGGATGATTATCGTGATGGTGATGATTTTGGGCTTGTTAAATTCGGTGGGAACGGATGGTTCCTTTGGGAAACAGGACAGTACCGATTCCCTGCTCAGTGCGGTTGGTCGGCAGATTACGCCAGTATTTGCACCGATGGGGGTGCGACCGGAGAATTGGCCCGCAACGGTGGGGATATTTACCGGGACGTTTGCCAAGGAGGTGATGGTGGGGACGATGAATTCCCTCTATGGGCAGTTGGCGCAGGCGGAAGCGGCAGAGGTTGGGGAACCACCGGCAGAGTTTGACCTGTGGGGGGGTCTCCAGGAAGCAGTGACCAGCATTCCCCGCAATATGGCGGCCTTGGGGCAACAGTTGCTGGACCCAATCGGGTTGGGGGTGGTTGCTGACAGTGGGGATCAGGAGGCAGTGGCCGCAGAATTAGGCGTGCATACAACCATCTTTGGGCAGATGGCTTCCCGCTTTGGCAGTACCACGGCGGCGATTGCGTTTTTGCTGTTTGTCCTGCTGTATTTCCCCTGTGTGTCGGCAACGGCGGCGGTTTATCGGGAAACCAATCTGGGCTGGACGGTGTTTGTTGCTGGCTGGACAACCGGGCTAGCCTATTGGGTTGCCACCTTTTATTACCAGTTCATGACTTTTAATGAACACCCCGCACGTTCCCTGTTGTGGGTATTGGGACTCATGCTGGTACAGTTGGGGGTTTTGTGGGGATTGCGTGCCGTCAGTAGCCCCCGTTTGCGGCGGGTACCCTCCGGGAGGTAAGGGATGCTCTTGCAAGACCTACAACGTTATCTGCAAACGCACCGGCAAGTTTCGTTGACCAAATTATGTCAACACTGGCAAATGGATGCCGATGCCCTCCGTCCGATCCTGGATGTATTAATTCGCAAAGGGCGGGTGCGCCCCGTACACCAGCGGAAGTGTGGGGGCTGTCACTCCTGCGCCTCAACGGATTTAGAACTGTACGAGTGGGTAGAAAAACCACCTTAATGGGGGATCAATTTTAGGGATAAGTCGTGTTGTTCAGAACGTTTTTCAGAATAAATTACGAGCCAACCGAATGTACCAATTAAGTGAATTGTTGGAATTTCTGAGTAATTTCTAAGTCAGCAAAACGGCGAATAAACCGCACAGCGCAATACCATCAAAAACCCCAGCCCCACTAATACTAAGAATGCCTGGAGTCATCCGCTCAATTTGGGGCAGGTGTAACAGGTCAGCCCCAATTAGTGTTCCCAATACACCGCCAGCAAAGGCAATCGGTGCTGCCACAACATCAGACCCCGCCGTTAATAGCACAGAAGTCATCGCCGCCGTTAGGGGAGCAATCAAGGCATTCATTTGAATCCCAATCCTCGGCACCACCTGGGCAGAATAATAACTAACTATTGTCACCACAGCCGTGACAAGCACAATCAAAATTGGCGAAACACGGGTAAACTGATAAATGGCCAATAGGGTTGGAATCAGACCACCCCCGACATTCAACGCCACAATCGTTTTCTGTTCAATTCGCCTTAAGGGAATACCCCAAAAGAAGCGCATCGTCCACAATCGATCCGAATCAGGTACCATAGCTACTTTGGAAACTCTCTCATAAAGGGGGATATTAATCGTACTCCCAATAATTACTAGGGTCAGCAGCACAAGAGATAGGTTAGGAGAAAATCCGAGCTTTGCAACAGCAACTTGAACCGCATCTAGGGTAACCACCAACCAGAGAAACGGGAAGGCTAAGAGCAGGAGTAAAAAGAGTAGATAGGCAGTCGCTTCCCTTCGGGGAAGTGGAATTAATGAAAACAAACAAACTATGGCAGCCAGGGAAACTGGCGAAAGTTAGGTGGGCGCTTTTCCAAAAAGGCGCGTTTGCCCTCAGCAGCTTCTTCGGTCATGTAGAACAGCAACGTCGCATCTCCGGCCAGCTCCTGCAGCCCCACCTGCCCATCGCAGTCGGCGTTGAAGGCGGCTTTGAGGCAGCGGATGGCTAAGGGGCTGTGCTGGAGAATTTCTTGCGCCCAGCGGATCCCTTCAGCTTCCAGCTCTTCCACCGGCACCACCGCATTCACCAGACCCATCTCCAGGGCTTGGGCTGCGGTGTATTGGCGGCAGAGGAACCAAATCTCGCGGGCTTTTTTTTGCCCCACCACCCGCGCCAGGTAGGCGGCCCCAAAGCCTCCGTCGAAGCTGCCTACTCTGGGGCCGGTTTGCCCAAAGATGGCGTTGTCGGCGGCAATGGTCAGGTCGCAGATGAGGTGCAAAACATGGCCACCCCCGATGGCGTAGCCTGCCACCAGGGCAATCACCACCTTGGGCAAGGAGCGAATGATGCGCTGCAAATCCAACACGTTTAAGCGAGGGATCCCGGCCTCATCCAGATAGCCAGCCTCGCCCCGCACGCTTTGATCCCCACCGGCACAAAAGGCATACTTGCCGTCGCTGTGGGGCCCTGCCCCGGTCAACAACACCACCCCGATACGGGGATCCTCTCGCACATCGGCAAACGCATCAATCAGCTCGGCAACAGTTTTGGGGCGGAAGGCGTTGCGCTTGTGGGGACGGTTGATGGTGATCTTGGCAATGCCATCCGTTTTTTCGTAAAGAATGTCTTCGTAGAGCTTGGCCGTCTGCCACATGGTGTCTGGGTGTATCTATTGGGATGCCGGGCCAGGAGAGTTCCGTTTGGCTGATGGGGGCTCACTATGAGGAGCACCTGGGTACTCTGCACCGCTACCGCGAACGGCCTGAAAAGGCTAGGTAGAACGGTTGGTCGCTTGGATGAGGGCTTCCACCAATCCTTCCAAAGTATACTGCTGGGCTGCGATGTCCACTCGACCAAATGCAGCCTTGCAGGTTTCGGCGGTTTTGGGGCCGATGGCGGCAATCTGCACCGGTGGATCCCACACCTCTGGGCCCAGCCCTGCCTGCCGGATCAAGTGGGCAAAATGCTGCACCGTCTTGGAGCTGGCAAAGGTGAGGATGTCCACCTGGTGGGCTTTAAGAGCTTCCAGGACCTGGGGATCCGCTGCTGCTGGACAGGCGGACTGATAGGCGGCCACCTCCACCACCTCTGCTCCTCGCTGCCGCAACCCCTGTACCAGCTCCTCCCGCCCTCCTGACTCAACGCGGGGAAAGAGGATGCGCTGCCCCTGCACTGGCTGCGGCCAAATGGGTAGCAGGGCTTCGGCCACAAACTCGGAGGGCATCAGATCCGGGCGAATGCCGTACTGGGCCAGCACGGAAGCGGTTTTGGATCCCACCACCGCCACTTGCAGGGAGTGGAGTGCTCGGCTATCTCGCCCCTGCCGCTGCAGCCGCTCAAAGAAAGCCTGCACTCCATTGGCAGAGGTCAGCAGCAGCCAGTCGAATTGTTCCAGGTTGGCAATGGCTGTATCCAAGGGATCCCAGCTCGTGGGCGGCTGGATCACCAGGGTGGGCATCTCCAGCACCCGCGCCCCCTGGGCCTGCAGCAACTCACAAAAAGCTGGCGATTGCCCCTCAGAACGGGTAACCAGCACCGTCTTGCCTGCCAAAGGAGCCGGTGGCGGCAAGGGTGGGATCCCCGGCAAAAAGTCCTGCCGCAGCCGCACCACCTCCCCAACCACCAGTAGGCCCGGCAACTTTGCCTGACTCTCCCCCTGCTGCAGCTCGGCCAAGGTGCCCACCCACACCTGCTGCTCTGCTTGCCCCGCCCCCCAGATCAAGGCCACCGGTCGGTCTGCCGGGATCCCAGACTCCACCAGCCGTGCGCCAATGTGCTGTCGCTGCCGGGATCCCATCAAAATCACCAAAGTATCCAACTGGGCCAGGGCGCTCCAGGGCAAGGCCTCTAGATCGTGGGCAGTCAGCACGGCAAAAACGCGGCTTAAGTGCTTATCGGTCAGGGGGATCCCTGCCCAGAGGGGGCCAGCCAGGGCCGACGACAACCCCGGCCAAATCTCAAAGGGACAGCCCGCCTCCCTGAGGGCTTGGATCTCTTCGCGGGCGCGGCCAAAAATCAGCGGATCCCCTGACTTGAGGTGAACCACCTGTTTGCCTTCTCGGCAGCGCTGGATGAGCCAGTGGATGCCCTCCTGGAGGCTTCCTGGCCCAGAGCGTCGCCACACCTGCGCCTGCGGCGGCAACTCTGCCAACAAGCGCTCATCCACCAGCTCGTCGATCCAGATAGCCTCAGCCTGCCGTAGGATCTCCAGTGCTCCCTGCGTCAGGCCCGCCCGCCCGCCCAGCCCTGCCCCCACTAGATACACCTTGCCCATGCCCTACCCCTTGGAATGTCGATCTTGCCCCTTGTAAGAAGGGGATCCCGCTTGCTTTGCAAATATAAATCGAAGACGCCTCCCAACAGCTCCTCTTCCAAGGGGTGGTCAGCCTGAGGAAAAACTGGTCTACTTGCGAGATACTGAAAGCGTGGGCCTGAGGATCCCTGCCTATGTCCGGTGTAACTCCAGAGCCTTGGCCGCGGCGGCGTTTTTTGGCCAGTGGAGCTGCTCTGCTAGCAGTAGGAGCGGGCTCCCGCCCCTCTTCGGCCAGATCCCGGCCCTTGCGACTGGTCACCAACTGGTACGCCCAGGCCGAACACGGCGGCTTTTACCAAGCCCTGGCCACCGGCATCTACGCCGACTACGGTCTGCAGGTGGAAATCCGCATGGGGGGAACGGCGGTTAACGTGCTGCAACTGCTAGCCGGGGGAGCGGCAGATTTTGTGCTCGGCGGCAGCCCCGACGCTCTGGCGGCTCTGCAAGCTGGGATCCCTGTTCTCACCGTGGCCGCCTTTTTCCAGAAGGATCCCCAGTGTCTCTTGGCCCATCCAGGGGTGGGCATCGAGCGCCTGGAAGACCTGCGGGGCAAGCCCATCTGGGTGTCACCGGGGGCCAACCTCACCTACTGGCCTTTTTTGCGGGCCAAATTTGGCTTTACCGACGAGCAGAAGCGCCCCTACAACCTCAGCCTCACGCCCTTCTTGCTGGACAAGTCTTCTGCCCAGCAGGGCTATGTGACCTCCGAGCCCTTCCGCGTGCGCCAGGAGGGGGGCTTTGATCCCGTCGTTTTTCTGCTGGCCGACTACGGCTATTCCCCCTACGCCACCACCCTGGAGACTACCCGCCCCTTTGCCGAACAGCACCCGGAGCAGGTGCGAAAATTCGTCGCTGCCTCCATCCAGGGCTGGCAGAGCTACCTAGAGGATCCCCGCCCCGGCAATCGCCTCATCCGCCAAGACAACCCCAACATGAGCGAGGCCCTCCTGGCCTACGCCCACCAAGCCTTGAAAGACTACGGCATCCTTACCTCAGGAGATGCAGCCACTTTGGGGATCGGGGCCATGACCCGCCAGCGCTGGCAAACCTACTTCCGGGAGATGGTTGCCCTGGGAACGGTGGAAGCCAACCTGGATGTGGGCCAAGCCTACACCCTCGACTTTCTCCCCAGCAGGAGCGCCTAAGGGATCCCCACTTCCATCGCCGCCAAACTGTGCAAAAGCGGGGATCCCTGTATCCCCAGCTCATGGCGCCGGTGCATTTGGTTTGTCAGCAAGTAGGCCAAGGGGGGGTGGCCGCTTAGCCGTTGACGGGGGTGGGGCAGATGGTCGTTGCCGAACTGGTGGCGGTACTCCTCCGAGTCGATAAAGGCATTGACCATGGCCTGCAAGCCCTGGTGCACCAAAATGTCGTGGTAGGTGGCCACCTCAGCTTTGCTGGCCGGGGCCCGCCCCAAAAAGTGCTTGAAACCCTGCTCCACACAGCGGGTGTTGCAGCCGGCACTGAAAAAGAGTTGCCGGTAGAGCCGGGATCCCCCGATTTGACGAACCAAACGTTTGATCCCAATCCGCCCGCGGAGAAAGTCCTGCTCGATTTTCTCCAGTTCTCCCGCTTTCTCGTGCTGGTAGGGCTGGCGTTCCAAAAGCTGTTGGTAGGCAGCCCGCAACAGGTTTTGCAACGTTTGCGGATCCTGCCGGCGCTGGCGCGATTCCATAACCCTAGCTCCCAATCGACGAAGCCAACAAAAACAGAAAAGATCGATTTACAGACAAAATGGGGGACTACTTTAAAGAAATTATGAAGGGAATAGCAAATGGCTCGATACGCTTTTACGGCGGACTTCAGCACATCCTTCTGTAACAAAATTGCCAATAAAAGACCGTGAAGGTTCTACTTAAGATTTACCTTGCCGACAGAACGACCGGGGGAGATCTGCGATAAATATTTACGAAAGGATCGTCATTTTCTCCAATTTACGTGATTTCACTTTGTAACTTTCTAGCCGATAAAAAAATTCCGTGTTTATTCGTAGTTAAGTATTATGACACTTCCATCCAGAATAACCTGCTCCAGATCCAGAATACAAGTTAAGTAAAGAATGCAGCCTCTCCCAGGGTCACAGGTGCAGGGCTCATCATTTGAAGTGCTCTGGTGAAGTGCTCTGGTTTGATTGACTGGGGACTCAGGTGTTGCTGTAGACCTGCAAGGGGGCTGCAGGGGAAGGGATCAATCAATTTTTGTGATTGGTTTGCGTTGCTTATGCAGTAGATCCTGCCCGCCGGGGTTTTTTGTCTGCCCTTAATGTGGATCCCGTCTATGGTTAAACAAATCCGGCTAGAGCCTTTATCTCGTGTCTCGGAGGTCGATACCTACAGCAATCTGCTGTCGGCCATTTTGTCGGAGGAGCTGCAGGTTTCGCGGGAATGTAACGGTCGCGGCCTCTGCGCCACCTGTCATGTTTACGTCAAAGAGGGAATGGAAAGCCTCACTCCCATCACCCCCCGCGAGGCCAAGACTCTGGAGACCATTACCAGCGCCCGCAGCAATTCCCGGCTGGCCTGTCAGGCGCGGGTGGTTTCCGATGGCGTGGTGGTGGAGCTGCCGCCGGGGATGTACGTGAACTCGCTGAGGGATATCGAAGTGCTCATCGGTCGGCGGGCCGAACAAGACCTGCTGCACCCACGGACGGGGAAGGTTTTGGTGGAGCAGGGCAAGATCATCACTCGCTCTACTGTTAAGCAGCTAGAAAATGAGGACTTCCGCATCATTGGCAATACGCTGGCCCAAACTCGGGAAGTTTGATGGATTGTCGATGTTCAGGGATCCCTTGGGCTCAGCGGGCATTGTCTTATAGACAATCAACCAAGGATTGAACAATGTTGGATCCCTCGAATAGCCGACTAAGTTTATCAAATGTTTAGCTATTCATTTCATTGGCTCATTGGCCCATTTGCATCGTCTGACTCGATTATCGATCCCTTAAATCCCACCGAATCCTGTTGCATCGCGATCTAGACTCATCCATTTTTTATCAGGAGAGCGCCATGGCCACCACATCTCGACCGGATCCCCGTCCTGCAGTCACCATGCCTGTGGGCCGCGACAAGCATGCCCACTACAGTTACCGCGATTTCTTCCGCTTCAACCGAGATCAGGGCACGATCATCGACTGGAACAACACACAAAATCTCCTGCTCAGCGAAGACTTTATTGTGGGCTTGCAAACAGGCCTGGAACGGGAAGTGGGAGATGCTTCGGCGGCGGTGATGTACACCATTGGCAGAGATTGGGGCATCCGCGATGCCAAGCACTTCTCCGAGTGGTACGAGCGGGAGTATGGGATTGGCGTAAAACAGTCCAACCTTTTGTTTTTGCTGGAGACTTGGTGGTGGCCTTTTACGGCTCAGGGCTGGGGCAAGTGGGAGGTGGAAACCGAATCCAAACAAAAAGGCTTCCTGTTTATCAACTTGTTTGACTCGATGGTGGCTCGCACCCTAGGGGATGTGGGCAAGCCGGTTTGCCATCTCTATGCCGGTTTGTTTGCCGGATTTTTCACCGCCATGACCTCGCGAGAACTGGGCTGCATTGAGATCCAGTGCTACGCCATGGGGGAAACCTACTGCAAATTCCTGTTGGGCGGGCAAGAACGCATTGATGCCGCCAATTTTTGGATCACCGAAGGGGCCAGCGCCCGCGAGATCGAGCAGCGTTTGCACCAGTTGTGAGGCTTGCTTGTGGCTTTTGAAGGCTCTCTGGGATCCCTCGACACTTTGGAGAAACGCCCATGGTCACCTTCAACTTAGACACCGATCTGGACTTAACCCAGCCGCTGGCGGTCTTTTTGCAGGGGTTGAACTGGGATAACCGACCCCCGGCCAAGGCTCCCTTTGCTCAAGAGCCGCCGCCGCAGTCCCCCATGCTCTTTGCCCAATCGGTGGGACAGTTTTTTGCCGGCTTCAATTGGTCGGGCATCTGCCCACGCTCAGAGCCGCTGCCGGAATTGCCGGCAGAGGATCCCTTTACTCTTGAGGATTTTGCCGCCTTGTTTGGCGGAGCTTTGCTCTAGCTCTGGTTTGTTCAGGGCTCTCAGTTGTGCTCTCTCGATCCGTGCTCTAAGGAGACTTCACCCATGGATGACCTTCACTCTTGGCCAGAACGGATTGCCGATCGAGAAGGGGGTTACCTAACACCCGACGATCTGCAAGACCTGATTCGTTACTCGCTCTCTTTTGAAGAACGGCTGGAGCTCTACCAAGTCTTACAACAGCAGGAGCTGACCTGGATCCAAAAGGTTTTGCAACAGCAGGGGCCAACCCCCGTCGCGACAGCGTTGCCCAGCAGCAATCCCGCCAGAGAGGGGGCAGAACCTTCTCTAACCCCGGCTCAGCGCCTCTTGGCTCGTCAATTGGCCTTTTGCTTGCGCTCCCTGGGCCTGAGCCTGTTGCTGGGGGATCCCACCCCTGTGCAGCAGGTAACTCTTGGTGCGATGGAACAGTACCTAGGGTTGCCGCAAGCGCTCGCTCAGCTACGGGCAGTGGTTCAGGGATCCCTGCCGGCGGATCAGCAGGGTTTGCTTGCCCCCTACTGGCAAGAGCTACAAGCTGTCTGCGCCACTTCTCAGGCCCAGTTCCCTTCCCCCTCTTCTTCTAGGTCTGAGGCCGAGGTTGACCTGCCCACAGTTCCGCCGGAGAGGGCTCTCACCTTGGCGGAAATGTTTGTGTGAAGCCCACTGAAGGAGGCTCTATCTATGAATTCAAGGGTTGCCGAGCTGATGCAACAAAGCGAGGGCCGCTATCTGCGCCCGGACGAGTTGAAAACTCTACACGCCTACGTGGAAGGGATCCCGAGGCGGGTACGCCTTTACCAGGTTCTGCAGGCCAAAGAACAAGAGCTGCTGGATCGGGTGATGGAGAAGTTTCAGCCGATGATGCCGAATTTAATCCGCCAGCATGGTCACCTGGCCTGGGAGCGCTGCCGCCGGGATCTGAGCATGGTGTGGCGCTACTGCTGCATGGCTATGCTGCTCAACGACGAAGACTACCTGAGGGATAAATTGCTCTACTGGCTGGAGACGATCCTGAAATCGTTCAAGATGCGCGACCAATGCCAGCCTGCCTACAAGTTAATGCTCGACTCCCTGACCTACATCTTTGGGGCAGAAGAGAGCGAGATGATCCGTCCTTATCTGCTTTTGGCCAAATCCATGCTGGTTAACTAGGTCCATTCGCCCTCAATGGATTCCCTAGTTTTGCCAATCCACCGGACATTCATCCCTTCACTCCAAAAGGCCAAGTTCCAGCCGCCCTCAAATCCGTCCATCCCCCTGTGAGATAGCCATGACTACCCTGCAAGAGATTCTGCAAGACCAGATCTTGCCTGGGCACTGCTTTAGCCCTGCCTACTACATCCGCCCTGACATCCACACCGGACTGCTGTACAGCCGCGGAGGATACCGCTTGGCGGCCTTTCCCATGCCCCTGCTGGAAGCTCTCTACTCCGGCCTGCGCTATGAAACTGGCCAAGCCACCCGCGTCATTCTCTACAACTGTGGCCGCGATTGGGGAGAGGCATTTTTCCGCCGTGTTGAAGACGAGCTTTCCGGCTACTACCAGCAGCCGCTGCAGGAATTGCCGATGGGGATCTTCCTGGATGCCCTCAGCGATCTCTGGGCTACCCACGGCTGGGGACGCCTGGAGCTGGACTTTTCCGCTGCTGACCACGGCTTGGTTCAGGCCGGGATCCGCCATTCCGGGTTTGCCCTTGCCGCTCGCGCCAGCTTCAACCCGGAGGAACCTTCTGCACGGCGAGAGCCTGCCGGATATTTGGAGGCGGGAATGCTGGCCAGCCTCTTCTCCTTGCTTTCGGGGCGGGATCTCATCTGCGTACAGACCACCTGCGAATCCCTGGGGGCCGATCTCAACCGCTTCCTCATCGGCACGGCTCAGCGGCTGCACCACTGCGAGGAATGGGTGCGCAAGGGCCTCTCCCACGACGAGATTTTGGATCGGCTCACGGCCAGTCCCTAGGGCCAGAGCTGTTTTCAGGGGCTCGCTAGGGCAGGTAGGGCTGAAAATCTTGGGTGACCGTCAGAGTCAAGTTGGCATTGGCGTCGATCACCGCCACTTCCGGCGCCGTTACATTGCCGATGACAGCCCCTGCCGCCGCTCCACCCAGCACTTTCTCCGTCGAGATCACGCGGTCGCCGAACAAGCCTCCCAAGATGGCCCCCGCAGCTGCCCCAATCAAGGCATCTTGCACAATCGCTTCCCCGGAAGTGTGGCGGGGATCCTTACGCAGCGGGATAACCTGGCTCTGGGCATAGAGGGGGTAGGATTGGCCGTTGAAAATCAGGGCCCGCGAGACAAACTGGGTGCCGCCGCTCACCGGCTGAAATTGGCCTTCCAAAACAGCCCCCGCCGGGACGACCATGTTGCCGTAGATGTCCCGCAGAGGGGTATCCAAGCTAAGGCTGACGGCGCGGGTTTCCCCAGGGGCAATCAAGAGGGTTTCTGGGGAGCGATGCACCGCCTGGATCAGATCCCCAGAGCGCAATAGCAACGTGGTTTGCAGTTGAAAGGGCTGGCCAGGTTGCAGGGGTTGAGGGCCAGGGGGAAGGGGGCGAGGATTCACAGGACGCCATCCCTCACCGGCAGGCGGTGGTGGCAAGGGCCCCATTTGGGCCAAAACTGGGGCGGCCATCTGCGCTGAGAGCAATCCGCCAAGCAGAGGAGCCAACAGGCGGCTGGCTGGGTTGGTCATGGTCTTACCCCCATTCATCATTCCTACGCTAGCTGCAAACCGGACAAAACCGGGAGCCTTTCGGGCCTTACCTATCTTTTACCTATCTTGATCAAAGCCAACTGAATGGAAATGGGCTACCTCAGGTGAGCAGATTCCGCTGCTCTTCGCTCCAGATAGAAGTACGGAAAAACGCTAGGGTTGCCCACTCTGGGATCCCTGCTGTCCATGTTAGATTAGGCCCTAGGTTTCTCCCCCTGCGTGGGGCCGAAGTCTTGCAGCATCCCAACCCTCTTCTTGTAGCTATGAAGCGCAGCACATCCATGCCGGGCCAGCCCTCTCCCGGGTCAGAAGCTTCCGCCCAACCTGCTCAATCCTCTTTCCAGCCTTTTGCCATCTCCACTTGGAAGTCTCTTCTCTCGTCAGTGCTGCTGGTGCTGCTGGGCATTGGGCTGGGAGCAGCTCTGGTGGGGGGCAAGGGGGTATCTGCCCAGACGACGGCAACCCCGCCCCAACTGAACCTGAATTTCATCGCCGATGTGGCGCAAAAGGTAGGGCCGGCGGTGGTTCGCATCGATGCTGAGCGGACGGTGCGCGCCCCTGCCCCTTTTCCGGAGGAGTTTTTCAGCGATCCCTTTTTCCGGGATTTCTTTGGCCAAGCGATCCCTTCCATCCCTCGGCAGCGGCGACAGCAGGGAACCGGCTCTGGGTTCATCATCAGCCCAGACGGCCAGATCATCACCAATGCCCATGTGGTCGAGGGATCCGACAAGGTAACGGTGACGCTCAAGGATACCCGCAGCTTTGATGGGCAGGTAATCGGTTCGGATCCGGTTACGGACATCGCCGTGGTGAAGATCAACGCCCAGAACCTGCCGACCGTGAAGCTGGGGCGCTCGGAAACCCTGGAGCCGGGCCAGTGGGCCATTGCCATCGGCAACCCCCTGGGTTTGGATAACACCGTTACGGCTGGGATCATCAGCGCTTTGGGCCGTTCCAGCGGGGAGATTCGGGTGCCTGACAAGCGGGTATCTTTTATCCAAACGGATGCGGCCATTAACCCCGGCAACTCCGGCGGCCCGCTGCTCAACGCTCAAGGGGAGGTGATAGGGGTGAACACCGCCATCATCCAGGGAGCGCAAGGGTTGGGCTTCGCCATCCCCATTGAGACGGCCCAGCGGGTGGCCAATCAGTTGATTACTCGCGGCAAGGTGGATCACCCCTACCTGGGCATCCGCATGCTCACGCTGACTCCAGATCTGAAGGAGCGCCTCAACCAGGATCCCAATAGCCGCATTTTGATAACGGTGGATCAGGGTGTACTGATTGGCGAAGTCATCCAGGGATCCCCGGCGGAACGGGCAGGGCTGCGGTCTGGGGATGTCATTCTCTCCATCAATGGTCGTGCCGTAACCACAGCCGATCAGGTGCAACAGGAGGTGGAGCGCACTGAGGTGGGCAGCACCCTGGAGCTGGAGATCGAGCGAGCCGGGCGACGACAGAAGATCCGGGCGGTAACGGGCTCTTTCCCGGTTCCGAGCGGAGGCTGATTGGGCATGGTTGACCGCCCCTCAAGTATCAACCAGACCCCAGCGACACAGCAGGGTTGTTGTCAATGGGGGTAAACCTCTCAACCTAGGTTGCGAACTCCCCTTTTCCCCTGGGAGAGGGGCTGGGGCGGTGCTGACCGCGCCAGCGGGACGGAGTCCTTACACTTGGGCTGTTTCAAACCAATTTGCAGTGACCAAGAAAACTGGGTTGCAAGCCCCGCCCTCAAGGGCGGCTTTTGCTTTATCGCTACGCGACGCTTTCGCGAACGCCTGCGGCGGTGCGGAGCGCTTTGGCATCTCCCATTGGGTTGCGGTACCAACCTCACGCCCGATGTAGCTCAGTCAGTGGGGGTTGTTCTGCTGGCTGAGAAAGAATCCCCCGGCTACTGCTTCGCAGAAGCAAGCTATAGCTGTGGGGAGAATGTCAATTGGGTTCGCTGTTGTCCCAAACCGGAAGCACCTTCAAAGCTGAGCAGGGCCGGTTCACAGCCTCAGGCCATACGGTTACAATCAGAAAGGTTAGCACCTAAATATTTCGGGCTGAGGGATCCGGCGAAGGTGGGCTTATCCTAGGGCGCGGTTCTGGGAGCACGCTTTGAGTTCCATTTTGCATAAGGAGTTGGCGTGAGGGTATTCGGGCAGCTGCAGCCGGCACAGCGGCGCAACTTGGGCATTTTGTTTGTGGCTGGGCTGCTCTTTTGGGCCAGTTTATCCTCGCTGCTGCCCACGTTGCCTCTCTACGTCAGGGATGCCGGTGGCACCAGCCAGCAAGTGGGCTGGGTAATGGGGGCCTTTTCGATTGGGTTGCTGGCCTTTCGCCCTGCGTTGGGTCGCCTGGCGGATGGCCACAGCCGGCAGATCGTGCTGCTTATCGGCATGGGGGTGGTGGGGATGGCCCCCATAGGATACTGGCTCTCCGATTGGATCCCATGGGTAGCGCTGGTGCGAGCCTTTCATGGGGTTAGCATCGCCGCTTTTGCCACGGCCTATGTGACTTTGGTGGTGGATTTTGCCCCAGAAGAAAAACGGGGTGAGATCCTGGGCTACATGAGTTTGGTCAATCCGATCGGCGCAGCCATTGGCCCTGCTTTGGGCGGCTTTTTGCAGGAGTTTGCCGGCTATGGCCCTTCGTTTCTCTTCTCTGCTCTGCTGGGGTTGGTGGGCTTTCTTTGTACCCAACTGGTTCGAGAACAGCGGCGTGAGCATTGGGGATCCCTGCCGATGGATGGGGCCTTCTGGAGCTTTCTGGGCAGCCCGAAGGTGCGCTCCCTCGCTTGGGTGATGTTTTTGGTGGGGTTGGCCTTCGGCACCCAGACCACCTTTGTGGCCTTGTTAATCCAAGAAGCCGGAGCTCCCCTGAATCCAGGTCTTTTTTATACGGCAGTGGCCTTTGCCAGCTTTGGAGTGCGCCTGCTCACCGGTCGCGCTTCCGATCGCTATGGGCGGGGGCCATTTATCTCCCTCAGCTTGGCCACCTATGCCTTGGCAATGGGGATCCTGATTGTTGCCAATAGCAGCGGCGCTTTTCTGGCTGCTGGGATCGTGGTGGGTTGCGGTTTTGGTACTTTGATCCCTCTCATTTCTGCCCTCGTGGCCGATCGCTCGGAGCCGGCGGAGCGGGGTCGCCTGTTTAGCTTGGTGATGTGCGGGTTTGATTTGGGCATTGGCCTGGCGGGGCCCCTTTTGGGCACCTTAGCAGCGGGATCCGGCTATCGAGCCATGTTTGGCTATGCGGCTCTTCTTTCCCTGGCTTCCTTAGGTTCTTTTCTCTTCTTCTCCAATGGACGACCGGGGGACTCGCTGCGCTTTGCCTTGGGCCTGGGGCCGGATAGCTCTTCGGTCCATCTAGAGGGCGGCCGCAATCGGCTTGGGTCGCAAGAACCCGACCCTCTGGAGCCGCCGGATCGGCCCGCTCCGCTGGAAACGGGATCCCGTTCATAGATAGTTCCACACTCAGATCCCCCACACCCCGTCAAGAACTGAGGCTCAAGCCCTCTGCAGTTGCTGCCAACCAACCGGCCCATTTCTGGAAACTTGCCTTATCCTAAGCTGGAGTTGGTGTACAAAAAGCAACTCTGGGCACGGGCTATGGAAGCGCGGCATTGGCTGGCCCTGATGGGATCCCTGGTGGTCAGTGCCTTCTGGGGATGGGTGGAAGCCGTCTGGGGGGTGACGGTGCGAGTGCAATTGGCCGATACCACTGCCCCTCTGGTGGTGGGAGTTTCTCTCCCTGCCCAACTGATCAACGGTCGGGGAGAGGTGCTGGCGGAGTTGCCCCCTATGCAAGGGTTTTTGGCTCAGCCCAGCCCTCAAGGGGTGCGTCTGCATGGGGTGGTTGACCCGGTGCTGTTCATCGAACCTCAGGAGGGTGGCCTGGTGGCAGTGAATGGCCGCTGGTACTCCGGCAAGGTGCTCTTGACTGGCTACAACATGGTGATGGCCATCAACTACGTGGATCTGGAAGACTATGTGGCCAGTGTGGTGGATGCAGAAATGGGATCCCGGTTCTTCCCAGAAGCCCTGAAGGCGCAAGCGGTGGCAGCCCGCAGCTACGTTCTTTACCATCGCAATTCCCGCGGTTGGTTTGATGTGTTTAGCGATACTCGCTCCCAGGTGTACCGAGGGCTTTCCCAGCGGTCGGCAGCCGCCCTGGAAGCAACACAAGCCACCCGTGGTGTGGTCATGGTATATGGGGGTCAGTTTGTCAATGCCATGTACAGCGCCAGCAGCGGCGGCCAAACCGTCGGCGTGAGTGGGATCCCTTATTTGATGAGCTTGCCGGATGTCAGCCTCTACCCCAAGTTTGGGCATGGCATTGGCATGAGCCAGTGGGGCGCCCAAGAATTGGCCCGCCGAGGCTGGACTTACCGCCAAATTTTGGCCTACTACTACCGAGGGGTCAGCTTTGCTCGTTTGCCAGAGTGAGACCTTCAGTGCCCTGATTTGCTCTGTCTCGTCTGCGTCAACCGAACCGCGGCTTTTGGGCCTGAAAGACCTCTTGGGCTTTGGGATCCCCTCGCTGAGGGCGGCGTTGAACTCCACTTCGGTCATGGTGCTAGGTTGTGTTGATCTTTCATTTGAGCCAAAAGAGAGCACTGACGAGATAGAGAAAACTCAAGAGGTTCCTGGCCAATTTGTCAAAACGAGAACATAGATGCCGGTACTGCTTTAACTTATGAAAAAAGCATTCGATTAAATGCCTCTCTTGATACAGATGCTTGTCATAATGCCGCTGCGTCTTTCTATTCCTTTTGCCAAGGACTATGAGGAGAACCCTCGGGTAAGCGAGGCCTGGGTCTACCTGGGCATGCTACGATTGTTGGTGAAGCGGCTAGCCAAGGCCGCGTAACTGCCCGTGGAGGACTTTTACGACAGCCTATAATCCAAATTAATGGCAACGCTAACGGATGAACAAAAAGCGGTCGTAGAAGCCGCAAAGACTGGTAGTCACCTCAAGGTGGTGGCCTTCGCCGGAGCGGGCAAGACTTTCACCCTGGTAGAGGTCGCCAAGGCGCTGGCAGGCAAGCGCATCCTCTACCTGACCTTTAGCAAGGCCTTGGCAAAAGAGGCCAAGCAGAAGTTCGGCAGCCTGGCCGACGTGATGACCAACCACGCCCTGGCCTACAAGGAGACGGGCAAACTCTTTGCAGAGAAAAAATGCTTGGGGGGCAGCCTCTTCAAGGCCCGCTACCAGCTGAAAGAGGACATGCCCGACCTCGATTGCCTTCTGGAGTGGGGCTTCCGCGACCGGGAAGAAGCCCTGTTCCCGGTGCTTGAGACCGTAAATCGCTTCACCCAGTCGGAGGTTGAGACTGTTACAGCTGAACACATCCCTGAAATCCTGCGCCTGGAGATCGAGGCGGAAGATGAGAGATTTGATGACTTTGCGGCCTGCCTGGTGCCCCTGGCCCAGCGGGCCTGGGAGCTTTTAGTAGATCCAGAGGCCAGCTATCCGGTCAGCCACGATGTCTACCTCAAGCTCTACCAGCTCTCCCGCCCTCAGCTCCCCTATGATGTGATTCTCTTTGACGAAGCGCAGGATGCCAATCCTGCCATGCTGGGCATCCTGCTGCCCCAGGCTGCTCGGCGTATCTTCGTGGGTGACCCCCACCAGCAGATCTACGCCTGGCGGGGCGCGGTGAACGCTATGGAACGCCTTGACGGGCAGGAGCTCCCCCTCTCTCAGTCTTTTCGTTTCAAGGAACACATTGCAGACGAGGCCAGCGAGCTGCTCTATCTCTTCAAAGGGGAGACCCGCCGGGTGCGGGGCAACCCTTACCCAAAACAGGACGGTTCTACCGCCATCCTCAGCCGCACCAACGTCGGGGCCCTTCGGGAGGTGCTGGTACTATTAGATCAGGGCAAAAAAGTAGCTCTGGTGAATAAGATAAAGGAGCTCACCGATGCCCTGGAAGCTGCCTACCGCCTTTACCAGGGGCAGGAGCCCCGCCACCCAGAGTTCTCGCTCTTCAGAAGCTGGGAGCAACTGAAGTACCTCATCGAGCGCTTTCCCTCTATAGCCGCACAGTACAGGCCCTACGAGCGCCTTGTCGAGGAGTACAAGGACACGATTCCCAAGGTGTGCCGTACCTTGAGCAACAGTTTGGTGGACGAAGAACATGCTGAGGTGGTAGTCTCCACCGCTCACCGCTCCAAGGGCCGCGAGTGGGATCGGGTGACTCTGGCAGAAGACTTCACAGGGGTGACCTTAGCCCAGGAGAACCCTACACATCGGTGTGTGAAGCTGTACCCAGAGGAGGCCAACCTGACCTATGTGGCCTTCACGCGCGCCCGCGATACCCTGGTTAAGGGAGCTTTCACAGAGGCCCTTGAACGACAAAAAGATCTCGCTAGGGCGCTCAAAGCTGGTAAGCTTCAGCTCTGTACACCAGAGATTGAGGCGCAAGCACGCAAGGCCGAGCCACGTGTCCCAGAGATTGAGGCGCAAGCACGCAAGGCCGAGCCACGTGTCCCAGAGGTGGTGGTGGAGCTGCCGCCGGGCGTGAACTCTCTGAAAGATATCGAAGTGCTCATCGGTCGGCGGGCTGAACAAGACCTGCTGCACCCACGGACGGGGAAGGTTTTGGTGGAGCAGGGCAAGATCATCACTCGCTCTACTGTTAAGCAGCTAGAAAATGAGGACTTCCGCATCATCGGCAGTACACTTGCCCAAACTCGGGAAGTTTGATGGATTGTCGATGTTCAGGGATCCCTTGGGCTCAGCGGGCATTGTCTTATAGACAATCAACCAAGGATTGAACATTGAGGCGCAAGCACGCAAGGCCGAGCCACGTGTCCCAGGTCTTTTAGGCCGGCTCTGGAAGAGGCTATTTGGTGGCTAGATAGCTCGAGCCCTGCTTCACCAGCAACTCCATCCGCTCCGACCGCCAAAGCCTGTCGCTGGCCAAACTCTCGGCGACTTCAGGCGCCCGGCTAACGCTCGAGGGGCCCACCGGTCCTGCCGTAGCTAGGTGCAGCACCTCCTAGTTAGCCTCGGATAGGGGGAAATCTGCCTCTCTTGTGGGAGCCTCGTGCCCTCTCCCAAAGATCTGTTGGCTACGGGTCAATCGGATCCCCATGCCGATCCAGACACGACCCCAGAAGACAACTTCGAAGAGAAAGTCCGGGGAGACCAATACTCTCGCCTACAGCCGGCTGAGGGGGATCCTTGGAAACCTATCGGCTGGGATGATCAAAAACTCCCGCCCCTGGTGCCCCCCTCTCTCAAAAAAGGGGAGTACATCAAAGGCCGTCCCCACCCCTGGATGCGGGCCTCGGCACTGAGTGCTTATCTCCAAGGATCCCTACCCCAGGCCGGCGACTTTCATGAGGATCCCTGGGATACCCAGGTGTTACCTCACATCGACATCAAACCCGATACCCGCCAGGTGAAAGATGAAGCTGGCTACTTCACCGAGGTGGCAACCCGACTGCGGTGGGGATGGCGATTGGCGGCAGCCATCAGTGCTCGGATCCCGACCACCACCGTTCGCCTGGGGGGAGAGGGACATCGCGCCTTGGTCACGCCTCTGGAAGATTGGGATCCTGGCATCGATTGGGAGCGATTTCGGCAGGGGACGGGTCGGGTGGCTTATCTCCTCACTCCGGGCCTAGCGCAGCCTGAAGCGGATCCCCGTATCTATCAGGCTTACCCTTCCCAGTGGCAGCCTTATCTGGCAGGATGCGCTACGGATCGGGCCTTGCTTTGGGGTGGAATTTCTGCGGTTCGGCGGCAGGGCAGTGAGCGATTGGACTTTGCGCTGCTACCCCAACGGGCCTTCATTCCCGCCGGTACGGTGTATCACTTTAAGGGGGATCCGCCACCGCCAAGGCAGCTTGTGGGTAACCCATGCGCCCAGTTGCAGACTTTTGCATCGTTGAATTACGGCACACTTTTGTGGGGGATTGTGAAATGATTCAACCTGACTTTCGCGTTGGCTATCTTTACAGCCTTGCCCCCATCCATTGCGGTGGAGAAGGCGACCTAGGCAACATCCTGGAAATTGCCCGTGAATCTCACACCAACTTTCCTTACATCCCAGGTTCTTCTTTGCGAGGAAGCCTGCGGAACGAGGTAACACTTCAAGATCCGACAATTGCCGATACTCTCTTTGGACGAGAACTCCAAAAAGATGGCCAAATGGGGGTTCACCAAGTCTGGTTTGGAGATGCCCGTTTATTGTGGGTGCCGATGCGCACCATGTCTCTAAAAGGATCCGATTCCGTTTTCTGTTGGGTAAGTTGTCATTCTCTACTGCGAGATCACGCCTTGCTGTGCCGTCAGCCTCTTCCAGTTCTGCCCAAAGCCCCTGTAGGAACAAAACCTGGCGTTTATGTTGTGGCAGACGCAGAAGTGCGTGTTGAGAAACTCCCTGAAGGGCAGACCTTCTCACTGGCCGGGGAATGGCCCGCTGTTTTACAGGGGGATACCCAAGCAACCTGGAAAAATAATCGGATCATTCTTCCCGATAGCGACTTCCAGATCCTCATGGAGCACTCCCTTTGGACACAGATCCGCAACAAGATCCAGGAAGATTCGGAAGGAGCCAACCAGGTAGGCTCAGCAGAGGTGTTCTGGACAGATGTGTGCATTCCTCGTGACACCATTCTCTACTTCGCCTGGGGATATAGCCCCCTGCCCAACCAGGAAAACCTCACCCAAGAGCATGAGATTTTGATCAATGTTCTCCAAGGTTTGTTCCAGGTGGGGGGGCAAGCCAATGTTGGGCGAGGCTGGGTTCAAGGATGGGTCTCCAATGCCTCTGATCCCACCCCACAAGCTAAATCTGAGAACACTGTTAGGAGTTAAGAATGTCGAAGAACAAGGACATGAAGAGCTTTTCTAAGCCTGTTACTCCAAACTCCAAATTGGAAAACAAAGCTGTGCCTTCTCACCAGCGGAGGGAGATCAACAGCTCTTCCGACTCTGCACCATCTGAGCAGCGATCAGCAAGCGTACGCCCAGAGCATACCAGCTTACTGGCCTATAAACACATTCAACAGTACATGAGATCCCAAGGGAAAGAGTTTCTTTCTCAGGAGGATCTTAATGCGGTACTCCGACTTTCTCAACACCTGAGAGTTTTCGGCCTGCTCTCGGCCATAGGATACGTTAACCAGTCCAATGCTCAAGAAGGTAAGGTGAGACAGAGAACAGTTCCTGTCTGGACTTCTTTATTGGGGCAACTGGTTACCGAAGATAATTCTCTAGAGCCCAAAGCATTAATGCAGAGGATCCAAGCTCTGGCAAGCGACCAACCTGTAGAATACCTCGCCCTTTGGAGACGATCTTTAATCTTGGCAAATCACTGGAACTTTTGGGCCAAAGCTTATCTTTCAGGAGACACGAATGGAGAAAACACTGATGTACACGGGGCCGCGTCTAATTAAGCTAATAGCTCAGCAACATCAAAAGCGAGCCACAAACCTTTTTCGCCAGGGAACCTTTACCTTGCGTTGGCGAGCAAAAGTGGGATCCTATCCTCATCCCGATGTGGAAACTCTTGTTTCAGCAGGGGAACCCTGTAGGCCATGGCGGCCCCAAAAAGGTCGGCCAGAGGATAAGCGCAATGTTGGCGAAAACTGGGAACTTATGCCCGACTTGCCTCTCAATGGGTACATCCCGGGTTCTTCAATCCGAGGGATCGTCCGGGCCTGGGCAAAACAACAACCGGAGCGGATCCCCAAGATGGAAGCCCTCCTTGGATTTCAAAAAGGGACTGTCATCTCGGCAGGAAAAATTCAATTTCTCGACGCTTGGCCCCTAGAGCCTACCCGTTTAAGCCTGGATATCGTCAATCCTCAACAGAACTTCCAGGTGTTTCACCAAGGTCAGGGCACTCCTTTATCGCTCTACACACTGGGTGATGGTCAGAGACCTGTTGATTTTCTCGTGGCCATCCAAGGCGTTCCCGGCACAACTGAAGAAGAAGTTGATGAAGTTTGGTCGTGGGTTCAGCAAGCCCTAAAAGTCCTGGGGATAGGCGGGCGCACTGCTTCTGGATATGGTCGGATTCTGGTTCCTGATCACAAGGGATCCAGACACTCAAATGAAAGCATATCAAGTGTGCTCTTTAGATTCCGTCTCTCCAGCCAGGGTAATGCAGGCCCTGACATGAAAACCCTGGAGCTGCGACCTTCTCACTGGCGAGGCTGGCTCCGCTCCTGGGCACTGCGATTTTTCTTGGGAGTTATGAGCCAAGAGAATGCAGAGAAGACAGCAAGCGAGCTTTTTGGAACCCTAGAACCTAAGTCTCAAAAAGGGTGCATAAGGCTGGAAATGATCCAAGGGGATCCCTGGGCACGCAAGTCAAAAAACTTCCCAACCTTCTACTCATGGCAGGGAGAACTTAGAATTGAAGCTCCCAAAGAGATCCTCATGGGAATCCTTCTCCCCATTGTGCGAGTTGCAGTGATGACCGGAGGAGTAGGGCGAGGTTGGAGAAGACCACTTCACATTTTCATGATGGAAAGAAGAGACAACTCTCCGGTTCCTGCAGCCCGAGGCAGTCACCTGACGCTTGATATCAAAATTAAGGGTGAGTACAGGGTGTTTGGAATACCTCTTGAACCAGAAAAATGGAGGCAAGTATACGAAGAGTGGTATCAAAAAGTTGGACAAATCTGGCCGGAACGTTTGCTCAGTGGATCCCAGAATCCCAACTGTGAGGCATTTTCACCCAGCAGTTGTGCCGTATTCGCCGTCCCTGGCCCTGAACAGGATCCGGTTAATGCTTCAGATTTAAGTTGGGTTGATCCCAATGATGCAGAAAGTACGCGAGGAGATGGTATGGGGCTGGTTTATCAACAAGATCAACGCAGAAACTACAAGCGAAACCCCGATCTTGGCGGAGATGCTGCGCGAGGCAGTGCCCATTGCTCTTGGGTGACGATTAGGAGACACAAGATTAAGCACAAACAAGCTGGTACTCAATGCCAGGAAGTGGTCTGCTTATTCATGGGAGGTGTCCAAGCTGGCTGCCAGCATGTCCGTTCCCAGTTTCTCGATGACTTATCTCGAATACAAGGCAGTCTCCATCTCTTTGGTCTGAAGCCTGAACAGCCTTGAAAAGATGATCTTTTTGCTCCTTCTAGACTGATCTCGAGGAGATGAAGTCTGATATGCTCATCATTCCCACTCGCTCACATCTTCCCGAACAACGGGTCATTTTCCATCACCTTACCTGGGATCGCTACCAGCAGATCCTTCAGGCACTGGGAGAGCACCGTTCTTCTCGCTTGATCTACGACCGGGGTACTCTGGAAATCACCATGCCACTCGAAGATCACGAGTTTTTGGTCAGGATGATTGATCTCTTCGTACGCATCCTGGCTACTGCATACTTAGGACAGATTAAAACTATGGGCTCTACAACTCTTAATTATCCCCATATAGAGCGAGGAGCAGAACCTGACAATGCCTACTACTTACAGAATCAACCTAAAGTCAAGGGACGCACTGTAGATTTTAGCCAAGATCCGCCTCCAGATCTGGTGGTGGAAGTTGACATAACCCACAGTACTATCAACAAGTTAGCCCTCTATGCTGCCATAGGGATCCCTGAGTTGTGGCGGTTCAATGGTGAGGAACTGCGAATCTATCAACTTACTGCGCAAGGCTACCAAGAGTTAGAAATCAGTCCTAGTTTTCCAGGGGTTCCCAAAGACAGACTCTACCAATTCTTATCAGAGGCTCGAGAGAATGAGATTCAGGCTGAACAGAATCTACGCAACTGGATCCAGGAGCAAAAGCTATGATTGCCCATTCTCGCTCCGAAGCTTCTGTCAACTTCTCCGAAGCTTCTGTCAACTTGCCCTGAAAGACATCTATGAGAAGGTGAACTTTGATCCTAAGTGAGGAACTATGGCTACTCTGATTGCTAACATTGGCACCTCTGATCTGACAGTAAAAATTCAAGGCTTTGAGTACTACATTCCTGTGGGCTTTGACCGAGATGAACCAAACGAAGTTGCCGAGGATCTAACAGAAGACGAAAAAGTGATATGGGAAAGAAATAGTCGAGAAGACTTTATTGCCAATGGACTCTGTAAAGAGCTGGGCGTAGAGGTTAGAGGTCAAGGCAGGAATGCCTACAGCTTCCGCGAACTAACAGAGAAACTTCTTGCTGCCTATCAACGGGAGCCCGATTTTTGGCAGGAGCGCATTCGACCTGGAAGAATCTGGGGGGTAATCCATACCGCCATTGAGGAGTTTTCAGTTAAAAAAATCAACATTTTTGTTACCAATCAAAATCCCCCTCAGCATCAGGATACTTGCTTCTTGTTCGAGATCATTAAAAGGTGGATTGAGAGACATTTACAGCGGGAGGATATTCTCTTTCTAAAGCGAGTGATCCCTCAGAACGTCAAACCTAACCAACAGGATCTTGTCCTCAACGAGTATTATCGCTTCTTTGTTGACGAGATTGATTCAAACGAGGTGGTTCTTGTCAGTACTAAAGGTGGAACCCCTCAAATGCAGACAGCCCTTCGTCTGCAATCAATCACTGCTGACATCCCCAAGCTGCTGTTTCTGGATCCGGTTCTTTCAAAGCAGAAGGTGCTTCGAGGGGAGCCCTCGCCTTGCACTCGGACTTCATATTGGCAATACCAGCGGACACAGAAATATCGCGTTGTCATGCAACTGCTAGAACGTTTTGACTTTGCGGGAGCTTGTCAAGTTCTCAAGAGCTGGCAATCCATTCTGTCTTTTCAAATTGAGCAGGGCGTAGTAAGCAAATCCCAGCTACATTCCAGCAGGAAACTGGTTGATGATGCAATCAGAGGGTTACAAGTGGCAGACTCACTCATGAACTTAGATATCGAGGCTGCCAGAGCTTCCAAGAAAGAGATGAATCTGGATATAAGTTTGGATCTAGACACTCGAATCAATCAGGCCATTGGAAACCACAGTATTTTGCTTAACTTATATTCCCAATGCAAGATATACAAACAGAATCAGCAGATCTCCCATTTTCTTTCAAGAATGTCTTCACTTTGTGAGGAAATTCTCGATGAAGTTATCGAAAAGCTTGGCGGTCGTCAGTACCTGAAGTCAGCTACTGTGGGATCCCGAGTTGAGATTCGTGAAATTAAGCGACTGCTGCCTCAAGATCAGCTTGGCTTGCTGGACTCTTTAGATTATTTCAAAGATGGAGAATATGCAAAGATTCTCTATCGTGCGAGTAAGCTTAGTTTTTTGGCCATCCTTCTTGCCATCCGCAAGAATGTAGGAAAGAATGGAGCCTGTGAGGATAAATCCTTGTCAGATCTAAAAGAAAAAATTGATAGCCTAGAATTTTGGATCCGCAAGCGCAATGAGATGATCCATGACAGTCAGGGATTCTCTAGCAACCGCATCTCTGAATTAAATAAAGAGGCGAAACAGAAAGGAGCCTGTCCTTACGAAAATATCTTGAAAGTTTTGGCTGATATTCTTATATCTCCTCTTTTGAAGCTGCCCAATATCGATAAGCAGCGCCTTATTACAGATGATGATCTCTACCTCTATACCGACCTAAAGACCTGGGCGAGGGAGAGACTTCTTCGAGACTTGCGTTCTTCCTGAAGGAGAACAAACTGATGACTGTAAGCTCTTCCTACTACAACCACATTCTTATCGGGATTCCCGCTAGCGGCAAGTCAACACTGGCAAAAGTCTTAGCCGCAACTTGGCAAGGTTCTCAAGTTGTTAGCACCGATAATATTCGTCAAGAGTTGTACGGGGATCCCTTAATCCAGGGCAACTGGTCGGAAATTGAGGATTTGGCTCTTGCTCGGATTCACAAGGCTTATCAGCAGGGCCAAGTCATTATCTACGATGCTACCAATGCCTACCGTTCCTGGCGGCTGGATCTGCTGCAAAAGTTGCCCGGCGCAAATTGGATTGGGTGGCATCTGACCACTCCCCTAGAGGTCTGTAAGCAGAGAAATCAGCAGCGGGATCGTCAAGTGCCAGTCTCTTCGATGGAAGCAATGGCTCAGGCATTAAAGACTTTTCCGCCCATACCCGCAGAGGGATTCCTGGATGTACTGACCTTAGATTTATCTGGATCCCTGCCTACCCAAGAACAAATTCTCGAGAAAGTCAGTGGTATTCCTCGCACCTTGATTAACCGTCAGAACGCCACTCGAAAGGCGACGCTACACGGCTACTCTCGGCTGCTTGACTTTGAGCGCTTGCTCCATCTTCTGGCTATTTTGATCCATCATCCCGGCAGTACTCTGGAGGAAATCACCCACCGAATAGCCTCTGAAAAGGGATCCGTGTACGCCGATCCTGAACTGCTGTCTGAAGATCTCATCTGGCTGAAGCAGAGTGGTTTGCTCTGTCACGCCGGCGAGAACAGTGCAGGGGAGCAGCACCAGCTCTTGGTTCAACCCGAAAGCCGGCAGCCTCTGACCTTTGCCACCCACGCTTATTCTGACTGGGATAGCTTCAGCCGCTTGATTTATACCATTCGCCTGATTTTGACCCAACCCTTCCACTTTGATCCCGAGCTGGGCAGCTTGGAAAGCTTGAACCGTGAGCTCCAGCAACAGGGTTGGGTGAAAGGGCAAAACAGAGATGCCATCCGTAAGGACATCGAAAAGGTCTTGAGGCCCTACCAGATTTTGCCGTCTTTTCCCATGAAGCGAGGCTACTTCACTCACTCTGGGATCTTCAGTCGCCATGAACTCAAGCAGATCTACCGGCTTTTGCAGGTGAGCACTCGCGCTCTAGAAAACCCTTGGGAGCAGGCGGTTTATGAAATGGTGGAGCAGCGTATGCGCCTCAGCCACATCGATACTTCTGAGATCTACCCCACTCGTCGGCTGGGCAATCAACCCATTGTGGATCCCGCCTTGGCTCCTTCCGGTACCTTGGCGGATCGCCGTGGCTTGCAGGTGGTCGAGGAAGCGATGGAGACGGGGGAGCTGCTAGAGGTAAAGCGTTTGCCGGGAGCCACTTTCCCCGGAGAGGCTGTGGAGAGCTTTCGCATCTGGCCCCTGCAACTGGTCTTTCATCAAATCGCGTGGTACCTGGGCTGCGAGTATCACAGCCCGAAGAGGCAGGGACTGATGCGGTTTGAGCGGATGGATCGGCTCTTTCTTAACCGGCGGCATTGTGCAACGCGCTCCCGCCAAGAGCAGTTGGCTGCTCTGGAACGCCTGCACAAGCTCTACGATGTCAGTGCTGGGATCTTTTTGGGCAATGACCCGCATCTGCAGAAACAGATCCTCAGCCGGGATCCCAATGAGCGCCGCCAAGCAGAAGTAACTCTGGAACTTTGGTTTAGCGACCGGATCTTCCCCTTCGTGAGCGAGGGCACCCGACGCTTTAAGCACCAGCGTATGTCCCCCCGTATTTCCGGATCTTCGCGGCCTAGATCTATCTTCAACTTGCCCCCCACGGGAGACAGTCGGTTTCCCCACCGGCTCAAGGTGGTCTTGCCCCTTTGGTCCCTAGAGGATGTCGACCTCAAGCGCTGGATCTTGGGCTTTGGGGGAGAGGTGTTGGTGGTCAGCCCAGAGCCCCTTCGGCAAATGATTCAGGACGCGGGGCAGGCGATCTCGGTTTTGTACAGGGATCCCTTAGCCGATCAGGAGCAAGAAAGCTCGTAAAAGAAAGTATTGGCCACTTTCTTCTCTAACGCCCAAAACATTTGTCCGGCAAAGGTTTTCCAGGTTTTAAGCAGAACTCTCTAATACTTTGTGTGGTTAGGGCTGAGCACGGGAGCCCAACTAAAGTAACAACAGGTCACCGGAGTAGGGCAGTGGTTGCTCAACTGGATGTGGAAGACATTCGAGGGATCCGATCGGTCGCCGAGGTGGCCGATCTCTTTGCATCCTTGGGGTACGCTCTGGTGGGGCAACCGTTGGATATAACGGTGCTGGAGCTGCCGGCTTATTTTGACAGACTTCGGGCTGGATATGTCCTGGCGGAATATCGGCAGGGATATTTCCGGCAGGTGGTGCTGCTGTTTGAAGTGAGGCCCGGCTCTCCAGAGTTGGGTGTGCTGATGCACAAGCTGGCCCGACGTCTGGCCCAACGCCCAGAATCCTACCTGTTGCTGGCCACAGCCGATGGTTACCACTGTCTGCACATCACCAGCAGCAGCCAAGCTGGGAAGGTCTACAGCTTCCAGGTCAACTGCCAGGATCCTTCTTACCAAGAGCGCAACTGGATCCGCAACTTGGTCTTGCAGGGTCGGTCGCTACGGGCCGCCCAACAGCACCAGCAGCAGGTAATACGTCATGCCGCAGTCCAACAAAAAGAGGCGACACAGATCAAAAGGCGGGATTTGCAGGACAGCGTAAAGTCTTACCTGCGCGAGATTGGCCGCTACCCCCTCCTGAATCGGGCAGAGGAAACGACTCTATTTCGCCAGATGGCCACCTTCCCCGGCACCGAGCAGGCGACGCGGGCACGGGAGAAGTTGATTGCGCACAACTTGCGCCTTGTGGTGTTCATTGCCAAGCGCTATCAAGAGCAGGGGCTTGATCTATTGGATCTGATCCAGCAGGGCAACTTAGGTTTGATTCGGGCCATCGAGAAGTTTGACTATACCCGTGGAACTCGTCTGTCTACCCATGCCACCTGGTGGATCCGACAGTCCATCACTCGAGCAATAGACACTCAAGCTCGTCTGATCCGGCTGCCCAGTCATGTCTGGGAAAAGATCCGGCGCCTGAAGAAAGTGGCTTGCCAGTTGTCGCAAGATTTGGGGCGGACTCCCACTGTGGCGGATCTGGCTTCGGTCTGCGACTTTTCTCCTGAAGAAATCCGACAATTACTGGATTGGAATCGTGGGATCGGCTTTCTGGATGCACCTCTATTTGGGGATGTTTTGCTGGTGGATAGCCTCGCGGATCGGTCTCGGATCCCAGAATCTATTTGGGAGGAGACGGAACGTCGAGAAATAGTAGAGAGAGCCTTCGCCTTGCTTACGCCAAGAGAGCGACAGGTGCTCGCCCTTCGCTTTGGATTAGAGGGCAATAAACCTCATTCTCTGGCCGAGATTGGTCGGCTTTGGAACCTCAGTCGCGAGCGGGTGCGGCAGATCGAGAGAAAGGCACTTCAGTCTCTGCGTACTTGTTGCAGAAATTGGCCTAAATAAGCATTGAAAGGAGGGTGATCTATATGTCGCTACCGGCGTATATTGATAACCAGAGACATAAGTTAACAAATGTTATCCAGAGGCTGATCCTTCTGGAAAAGCAGACCGAGTTGGATATTGCTACCGGCTTCTTCCGTATCGAGGCTTGGATCAAATTGGAGCGAGCTTTTAATAAGCTCACCCGCCTGCGTTTGCTAATTGGCCGGGATCCCACCATCAAACCGGCAGAACCCCATCGAATTGATCTCCAAGATTATCTTCGCCGTGAGCTGCAGGGGCAGCTAGAGAATTCTAATTTCGGGTTGGAATACAAGAAATGTATTGATCGCCTGATTGCCTTTCTCAAGCAAGATCATGTGGAAGTTCGGTTATATGGGGCCATTGGGGAACGCACGCCCTTCCTGCATGCCAAAGCTTATCTATTCCCCAACTACAGCATTGTGGGATCCAGCAATTTTACTGTTCCCGGTTTGGAAGGCAACACCGAGTTAAACGTGTTGCTCGATAATGCTCAGGCAGCTCAGGAGATGCGCAAGACTTGGTTTACAGAGTTTTGGGAGCATCCCAGTGTGGACAAAGATTACAAATCTAAGCTCATTGCTGAGCTGGATCGATCCAAATTTGGCAGCCGTGCCTACACTCCTCATCAAATCTTGATGCGCTGCCTCTACACCCTGTTCCAGCCGAAGCAGGATCCAGTGGTCAAGGGGCAGGCCACAACCCTAGAATTGGCTGATTTCCAGCAGGAAGGGTTTGAACGAGCCCTAGAATTGCTGGAGCGCCATGGGGGGGTCATCGTTGCAGATGCGGTAGGCTTGGGCAAAACCTATATCGGACTGCGGCTGATCGACCATCTTCTAGCGGAGCGACGAAAACCGGGGTACCTGCCTCGGGCCTTGGTGATCAGCCCGGCTCAAGTTCGCAATCTCGTCTGGGAGCCGAAGCTGAGAGAGTTCGGTTTGGTGGCCGATTTGTTGTCTCAAGAGGAGCTAGGGCGATCTGACTTCAACAGCCGACGCTACAGCCACTGCGACATTGTCCTTGTGGACGAATCCCACAATTTCCGGAATAACTTAACCGCTCGATATGCCAACTTGCAACGCCTGATCTGTGGGGGACGCCGCAACAAATGGGTGGTGCTGCTCACGGCTACTCCCATCAACAACACAATTTTTGACCTCTATCATCAGGTGCTGCTGCTCACCCGCAACGATGATCACTACTACAGTAGCTGGGGGATCCCTAATCTATCCGCGCTGTTTAAGAAGCTGGACAAAGGTGAGGGGCAGATCACCGAGTTGTTGTTTCAGACCATGGTGCGTCGATCCCGCCTGGATGTGCTGAAACGTCAACAGGCAGGAGAGAAGATTATCATCGGTGGCCAAGAGATCCGCTTTCCGCGCAGGATTTTGAAGCAATTTACCTATAACTTCGAGAGTAGCTTCCAAGGTCTCTATAGCCGTTGGGTTGCCTACATTGAGAATCTGAACCTGGCTCCCTATAACCTGGAAAACTATGTGCGCCAGAAGAATGATAAGCTAACCGACCGTCAGTTACGCAATGAAGTGATCGGCAGCTTGATGAAAACCCTCTATCTCAAGCGGCTAGAGAGTTCAATCAAGGCTTTTGAGGTCAGCATCTGCTGGCAATCTGACTTCCAGGGACGATTTTTGGACTTGCTGCAGCAGGGTCACTTGTTAGATGGATCCAGCTATCGACGCCTGATGGCTCTGGAAGCTGAGGAGCAAGAGGATTCAGTGGAGCAGGTGCTGGTATCTCTGCCTGAGGTCAACCCTGAAGACTATGATTTGGACAAGCTGACCCAGGCAATCCAGGCCGATCAAAAAACACTGGCTCAGATTATTCAAGATCTCACCCGTATCCAGGCAAGGGTGCAGGCAGGAGAAGACTCTGATCTTAAGCTGATGGCTTTTAAACGAATGATGCTCAGCTTGGAACAGGACAAGGTGCTTGTCTTCACCTACTTTAAAGACACAGCCGAATACTTATACCAGCAGTTGCTGGAAGATAAACAATGGCTTGAGGCAATGGCTGAGAAGCGGAGCAGATATCGCAATTTCTCCTCAGGTTTGCGGGTGGGGTTATTAACCGGAAAAACCCCAAGCCGGGAACGGGAAATGCTGGTGAGAAGATTCGCGCCACGGGTCAATCGGCCATTTAGTAATCCTTCGGTTTGTGGAGAGGATTATCAGGAAGTCGGGTGTTCGCCTGAAGAGCAAATCGATCTGCTTATCTGCACCGATGTGTTGTCTGAAGGACAAAATCTTCAAGAAGCAGCAGTCCTTGTGAATTACGATCTGCATTGGAATCCGGTGCGAATGATCCAACGGGCAGGCCGCATCGATCGACTGGGATCCCCATTCGAGGAGTTGACGATCGTTAATGGCTTTCCCGAGCAAGGACTGGAACTGCTGTTGGGATTGGTGCGCAAGTTGCAACAGCGGATTGCCCTGATCGATCAGCAGGTGGGTCTGGATGCCAGTGTGCTGGGAGAGGTGATCTCGGAGCGTTCATTAGAGGAGATCCGACTCCTGAAGGAAGCTCAAACTCCCAGTGCTCAGAGTGAGATACTGCAGGCTCTGGAGAAGAAAGTTGACTTAGTCTCTATGGATGAAATGCGGTTTCCGTTGTTGGAGTTTATCCAGCAATCGGGGTTGCAAGCTGTCGAGGAGATCCCACTTGGGATCCACAGCACACGCTACCAAGCTCCGCAGGATGGACTATTTTTAGCTTTTCAAGTCAAAGATCGGCACTTCTGGCATTTCTACCCTCGAATAGAAAGTCGAATCTCTGTAAGTATCGACCATCTCCAGAGTGATTGGGGATCAATCTTTCAGCTTCTCTATTGCCGACCAGAAGATTTTCCAAAGCCCGATGATCTACCGCCTGCGCCTTTTGATGGTGAGATCTTCGAGGTGTTACAACCTGCGATCCAAAATCTGTTGAATCTGCTGAATCGAAGCCAGGGTAGCTCTTTATTGCAACCTAGTTTGCCTCAATGGTTGAGACGAATCTATCTCGTCCTCACTGAGGTAGAGGATGCTATTGAACTTGATGCGGTGACTGAAGAGGCCCGACAACGGGTTCTTGATTTGGTTATACATACTAAAAGCATTCGCACTTACGAGAGAGACTGTAAGGAATTCTGGAAAAACTATCAGAAGAATCGGGATGTTGCCAATCTAATTCACTCGTTGGATGAGTTGTTCATCGATGAGGGATTGTATAAGGGGTCCTCTTCCCGCCACCGGAGCCCGACATTTTTCACCCAAGAGGATGTGCAGCTCATCTGCTACCAGTGGTTTAGGTCAGACCCAGAGCCCCCGGCGGATCCCTACCTGTTCAGGCGGAGGCGAAAGGATCCCTATGAGGCCCTACATTAACAGTCTCAGCGACAGGGTCGGCGACAAGCCTCAAACCCTGATTCTTCCGTTGACCCGGTCGATCCCGCTCTGGGCAAGGGTTTCAGGCCCCTCGGCGGGGAAAAACAAGGGGAAATTGCAGCCGAAAACGAGACCCTGTCGATCTAGGCCCCTGGATCCCGCTCTGGGTAAGGGTTATAATGGGGGGGAGTCGCTTTCCTTCGGGGAAGTGGAATTAATGGAAACTTCCCCACTGCTGCCTCCCGTAGGAGTCTGGGCCGTGTCGCTTTCCTTCGGGGAAGTGGAATTAATGGAAACTTGGGACCACATTCTTGAGTCAGTTTGCTAGTTGACTCGTCGCTTTCCTTCGGGGAAGTGGAATTAATGGAAACTCCACTTCAAAAGGATTTTGAACTCACTACTTCAAAGTCGCTTTCCTTCGGGGAAGTGGAATTAATGGAAACTAATGGACTCCAGAACTGTACCTTGCATTGAAAAGGTGTCGCTTTCCTTCGGGGAAGTGGAATTAATGGAAACAACCTGCTGCGCCTGGGCACGGTGGATGTCCCACGGGTCGCTTTCCTTCGGGGAAGTGGAATTAATGGAAACTACTGATGGGTATATATTTCGGTTGGTTTACTACCAGTCGCTTTCCTTCGGGGAAGTGGAATTAATGGAAACCACTACTTGGATGCAGCCTGTGCAGGGACAACGCCCACGTCGCTTTCCTTCGGGGAAGTGGAATTAATGGAAACCTGGGGGCGGAGTGGGAAGTAAGCGCGATTCCCTGAGTCGCTTTCCTTCGGGGAAGTGGAATTAATGGAAACTAAGGAAGCGCTAGCCGGCTCTACCGGTGGAGGGATCGTCGCTTTCCTTCGGGGAAGTGGAATTAATGGAAACGATCCATCAGATCCTCTGGCTTGGTCGAGTATTTCAGGTCGCTTTCCTTCGGGGAAGTGGAATTAATGGAAACTGTGGACATCCTCGTTGGTGGCTTCTTCTATCCACGTCGCTTTCCTTCGGGGAAGTGGAATTAATGGAAACCCCACGATGCTGACGGACGGGTGACGCACAAAGATAGGTCGCTTTCCTTCGGGGAAGTGGAATTAATGGAAACACGGTGGATGTCCCACGGCTTGTCTTTGGGGCTGTAGTGTCGCTTTCCTTCGGGGAAGTGGAATTAATGGAAACCTCATGAGCATGAGCACATGGAAGTGGGGATGCGCAGTCGCTTTCCTTCGGGGAAGTGGAATTAATGGAAACAGTGCCAGAGTCATGCTAGACTAACCAGCTTTGCCAGTCGCTTTCCTTCGGGGAAGTGGAATTAATGGAAACCGTACAATTTTCCTAGAATAGGATCCTTCTTATTTTGGGTCGCTTTCCTTCGGGGAAGTGGAATTAATGGAAACTTAATCGTCCACTTTCCTTGGCCCCAGATAATCACTGCGTCGCTTTCCTTCGGGGAAGTGGAATTAATGGAAACCCCAATTCTATGGGGTGGTCTGGTAGGAGAAACTGGTCGCTTTCCTTCGGGGAAGTGGAATTAATGGAAACCAGCAAATCGCTGCTGGACAATTGCAAAAATATCACGTCGCTTTCCTTCGGGGAAGTGGAATTAATGGAAACTCCGTTGCGGATCCCCGTCTCGTGCCGGCTACTAGTCGTCGCTTTCCTTCGGGGAAGTGGAATTAATGGAAACTCGGCATGGTTGGGATCAGGATCGCGATCCCCGGGGTCGCTTTCCTTCGGGGAAGTGGAATTAATGGAAACTCGAATTCGCAAGGGTCGCTAATAATTCTTTTGAAGTCGCTTTCCTTCGGGGAAGTGGAATTAATGGAAACACCAGTAGGCTGCGTGCTGCTTCCCGGCGAAACTCGACAGTCGCTTTCCTTCGGGGAAGTGGAATTAATGGAAACTTAGGAGTATAACCTACCGGAGTCATCTATGAAGGCGTCGCTTTCCTTCGGGGAAGTGGAATTAATGGAAACATTTCACCATACAACCCTCCCTTCTATTGGGATAAAGTCGCTTTCCTTCGGGGAAGTGGAATTAATGGAAACTATTTCCTCAACTAATGCAAGACATTGAGGATACTCGTCGCTTTCCTTCGGGGAAGTGGAATTAATGGAAACCCTTACTTGCGGAACCAAAACACCCAAAGCCCTTTAAGTCGCTTTCCTTCGGGGAAGTGGAATTAATGGAAACTGTCGAGTTTCGCCGGCAAAGTGCAAAGGACTTACTAGTCGCTTTCCTTCGGGGAAGTGGAATTAATGGAAACTGCGTTTATTCGTGAGACTAGGCTTCTAGCTTTCTCGTCGCTTTCCTTCGGGGAAGTGGAATTAATGGAAACATTGCTGGAAGATGGACATGGTTTCTCCCTTCTTAGTCGCTTTCCTTCGGGGAAGTGGAATTAATGGAAACGAATAGCCCCGATAGATAAAGCTCCTTGGCTTCCTGGTCGCTTTCCTTCGGGGAAGTGGAATTAATGGAAACCCAGCAAAATTGCTGCACTACTCCCATCCTATCCAGGTCGCTTTCCTTCGGGGAAGTGGAATTAATGGAAACAGGGCAAATATAGGGCAGTAGGGAGAACGTATGGATAGTCGCTTTCCTTCGGGGAAGTGGAATTAATGGAAACTTTTGGGCATACAGCCCAAACACATTTCCATAGCTCAGTCGCTTTCCTTCGGGGAAGTGGAATTAATGGAAACTCTTGGTGGTAGGCCAGTGTTCCCGCGGGCAGTCCCCGCGTCGCTTTCCTTCGGGGAAGTGGAATTAATGGAAACAGTTCGCGTAAGTAGGTCGGTGTACAACTTTCCTAAAGTCGCTTTCCTTCGGGGAAGTGGAATTAATGGAAACAATAGGTATAAGGCAACGTCTCTATTTGCATGGCCTTGTCGCTTTCCTTCGGGGAAGTGGAATTAATGGAAACTTGAGAACACCAAATGTTTTACCAACGGTCTTTACTGTCGCTTTCCTTCGGGGAAGTGGAATTAATGGAAACCAAGATCTCTAGGAGTGAGGATCCTCGATTGGCAGAGTCGCTTTCCTTCGGGGAAGTGGAATTAATGGAAACTTGGGCTTCAGCATTGCAGATGGCATCCCCAAAGGTTGTCGCTTTCCTTCGGGGAAGTGGAATTAATGGAAACACTCTGCATCCAATAGCACCTTGGCTCTCTCGAATAGTCGCTTTCCTTCGGGGAAGTGGAATTAATGGAAACTTTGATGGAGATACGGGAGTCTTCTTCCTTTGTTGGCGTCGCTTTCCTTCGGGGAAGTGGAATTAATGGAAACGAGCGAGCCCCTTCAGTGAAGTAGCCACGGCCTAGTGTCGCTTTCCTTCGGGGAAGTGGAATTAATGGAAACTGCTTAGTTTATCAAGCTTTTTTGGTCAGGCTATTGACAGTCGCTTTCCTTCGGGGAAGTGGAATTAATGGAAACTGGCAGGAACAGCAGCAGGAACAGAATACGAGCAAAGGTCGCTTTCCTTCGGGGAAGTGGAATTAATGGAAACGGGGAGACTTCCAGGACGGTTGCAATCTGATCCAACGTCGCTTTCCTTCGGGGAAGTGGAATTAATGGAAACCCTGTTCTTTGGTCAGTTTCCGCGGCCCCGTCACTCCCAGTCGCTTTCCTTCGGGGAAGTGGAATTAATGGAAACAAAGAATTCTGCGTAGATTTCGTCAACGCTGTAACCAGTCGCTTTCCTTCGGGGAAGTGGAATTAATGGAAACCCCGCATTCACTGCAGTCACTGCAGTTGCTGCCTAGTCGCTTTCCTTCGGGGAAGTGGAATTAATGGAAACTTTTAGAAGCGCCTGCTCTTTGTACCACATGATCTCCTTAAGATGTCGCTTTCCTTCGGGGAAGTGGAATTAATGGAAACGTTATCTTCCTTTATAATGTGGTGGAAGACTTCATGTCGCTTTCCTTCGGGGAAGTGGAATTAATGGAAACACTGCTGGATTCACCCTCACCCCTAGTTCACTAGTAGTCGCTTTCCTTCGGGGAAGTGGAATTAATGGAAACTAACCTGACGTAGTGGTTCAACAACAGTGATGCCATAGTCGCTTTCCTTCGGGGAAGTGGAATTAATGGAAACTCTGACTTTGCCCCATTTGGAAGCTGCCAGTTTCCTGGTCGCTTTCCTTCGGGGAAGTGGAATTAATGGAAACCTATCCCCTTCCAGAGCCGATAGAACAGGTTAGCCTGGTCGCTTTCCTTCGGGGAAGTGGAATTAATGGAAACTGTCCCTCGATCAGCTCTAAGCCTTGGGTGATCTGTGTCGCTTTCCTTCGGGGAAGTGGAATTAATGGAAACACTTTCCTAAAATAGGATCCGCCTTATTTACGACAGTCGCTTTCCTTCGGGGAAGTGGAATTAATGGAAACTAGTCTCCTTCCTATCTAAATGAAGACAAACTTCTGGTCGCTTTCCTTCGGGGAAGTGGAATTAATGGAAACATGGGGCCGTCCGGGCTAGACGCCCGCGAAACGAAGTCGCTTTCCTTCGGGGAAGTGGAATTAATGGAAACGAGTCTGGAGGTAACTATGCCGCCGCGCCTATTCCGCAGGGTCGCTTTCCTTCGGGGAAGTGGAATTAATGGAAACGGCGATAGGCTCCCACAACCTTTAAACCTGCCGCCTGTGTCGCTTTCCTTCGGGGAAGTGGAATTAATGGAAACAACCCACTGGGGGTTTTGGTACAGGAAACTTCTGAGTCGCTTTCCTTCGGGGAAGTGGAATTAATGGAAACACCCAATTCAAAAGCTTGATGTAACGGGATAGCAGTAGTCGCTTTCCTTCGGGGAAGTGGAATTAATGGAAACCTTGGTAGGAGCAGTTGGGCGCTTGGAAAGTGATGTCGCTTTCCTTCGGGGAAGTGGAATTAATGGAAACTTGGGGTACGGGAGTGAGTGCTCGCCGGCGAAAGCGTGTCGCTTTCCTTCGGGGAAGTGGAATTAATGGAAACAATTGAGTAGCCTGATGTAGTGGTGCAGTAGTAGTGAGTCGCTTTCCTTCGGGGAAGTGGAATTAATGGAAACTGGACTACAAAGTCTTCTTCCAATCCATATCGCGTAGTCGCTTTCCTTCGGGGAAGTGGAATTAATGGAAACTAAGAGTGTCGCCCTCGAGAAAGGCGAGAGAAATCCGTCGCTTTCCTTCGGGGAAGTGGAATTAATGGAAACGACAAAGCCTGCACTTGTGAGTGCGAGGACTACAAAAGTCGCTTCCCTTCGGGGAAGTGGAATTAATGGAAACATGGAAACACTCAAAGCAGACGGCCCAAGCGTTGCCGCAATTCGGTGGCAGCCAGCTCTAGGTGCTCGGGGGTGTAGCCGGTGGTTTCTACTCTGACAGCGAGGTGGGTGTCCTGGCTCTCGTGGAGGTGGATCCACAGAATGTGGCGGCCATCTTCGGTTTTGCGGTTTGAGGCTTTGACGCTGTTTTTGGGGGCAGCGTAGGCGTGTGGATCGTATCGAACCAGATCCACCCAGGGAATGTCTCGCAGGAGTCTTTCCACTTTGGCCCAACTGCGGGGTCGGTGATGGCTGGCATCGCTTCGGATTTGGATGATCTGGGAGCGATCTCGGCCTGAATCGGGGAGATCTGCCCGTGGGATCCGGGGCTGAACTTGCGGCTGTAGGTAGGGCAAGTAGACCAGGGATTTGTATTGCTCATGGATGTAGCAAACCGGGACCCCCAATTGGCTGCCCACCACGGCCATGATCATGGCTTGGGCTTTAAACCCGCCGGTAGCGGCAAAGGTGACGATCCCCCTGGCGCTCTCTGCCAACTGTTTCAACAGCTCGGCCATCCGCTCCAGTGAGGATCCCTCTAGCTCGTAGTTGATGCCGGGAAGGGGAACCAAAGAGACCTGCTGCTGACCCAGCTCTTGCTCAAAAAAGAGCTTCAAAATCTGGGCACACTCCAATCCGTCGGGGGTTTCTGAGTGCAGCAAAATCAAGGCATCATTCGAGGTGGGATCCAGTCGCAAGTAGGTGTTGGTTTCGGCACTGATCAATTCCAGGTCTACTTTTTTCATCCAAGCCAGAGCACGCTGGGGATCCCCAATGGTTTTTTGTCCCACCCAGGGGCGCTGCGGCTCTAGGTTCTTGTCGGGATTGGTGAGCAAGGAAGTGCCCACCGTCATGATGATGGTCTGCATGGATGGCCGGTTAACTCAAACTTTTCGAGGGCTCTGTTCCGCTTTGTGCTCAGAGCAGCTTGGCCTTGCGGATTCTGCCATCTTCCTTTAGATCCAGAACTTCCACCTGCACCTCTTGCCCCACCGAGAGGGATCCCGCCTGTTTGGGCTTCTTCTGGGTGAGCTTGGTGTCTGTGTCCAGAATCTGGAAGGTGACTTCGTTGCCCTTGATGTTGGTGATGGTGGCCTTCAGCTTTTGCCCGGTCTGGAAGCGGGCTTTGCGGGCCTGATGCTGGGCCTGGTCTTGTTGGTGTTGATGGTTTTGTTGTTGTCTGTCGTCCTGGGATTTGTTTCCCGCCCCTTGGGGAACGGAGTCCTTGCGACCGGAGTTGTCGTTGGGTCGGGATCCCTGAGGTGGTGGAATCTCGCCAATGGGGATCCCTCCATCCTTGTAGTAGCGGGCCAGCCGGGCTGCCCAGCCCAGGATCTGCAGCATCTCCGCCGGCCTGTCTTGCAGAGGTTGCAAGTACCTTTTGCAGGTTTCGTCAATGAGCTGATGGTACCTTCTGGTTTGTTGGGTACGGCATAGGCCATTTTCCCGCACCAGCTCGCCGGTGAATCGGAAAAAGCGGGATCCCGCGTCAGGGTGATGGGCAACCGAGCGTAGATAGGCGACGCATTTGCTCAACTCGTTGACATCCACCCTTTCCTTGGCCAAGGTCAGGGCGATGCCGTGGGCGAGATCCCAAGATTGGGGGCTGAGATCGACAGAGTCTGACAGCATAGGGGAACCCTCAATACACGCCGGGGGGCGGCTCGCGCAGAGCAGTGGGACTCAGGATGGCGGCCAATCGCTTGAGTTGTTCGGGCAAGATGTAGCCCTGGGCAGCTTGAATTTGCTCTTGCACAAAGGCTTGGAGGCGTTTTCCTTCCAGGGTATCGGCTTCTGGGGGATCGTAGCGGCTGTAGCGATCTTTTAGGTTGCCGGGCCGCTCGATCTTGTCGAGGGTGACCTGCAGGGATCCCAGGCCCACGGGCTTACCGCCCCCCACCTTCAGCAGCATGGGATGGTTGGGATCCTGCCCCAAAACCGTGAGCAAGGTGCCCAGCTCGGCAGGGGTGAGGTTTTTGAAGTGGATTTGGGTTTTGAAAACTGTGTTTTGTATCGCTTGCTGGGTGGGCGTTCCCCTTGAACTGTTCTGCAATGCGTTTCTGTGGGTGTAGTAGAACTTGCGCCCGATGACTCTGCCGTTTTCCCTCTGAAAATAAGCTTTGCACTGATCCGGGCGTGGACGGTACAGGGGGGGCAGGGATCCGCCACCCGATCCGGTGCCGGTGGCAATGGCATCCCTGAACTCCACCAATCCCTGCCAGTTGAGAGCACCAAAAACGCGGCTGGCCGGACAAAGCTGCTCTTTGTTGCGGCAGGGGTGCCGCTCTGGGGGGATCCGATTTCGGTACTGGCTCATCATCACCGCCAGGGTGCTGTTGGTGATCGCCTCATACATGGCCCGGATGGCCCCCTTGAGGGAGCTGCCCTGGATTTTAAGCCTTCCGTTGGGAGTGGTGGTCATGGTTTTGAGCACCGGGATCCTTTTCACCCCGACATCGCTGCCCAAGGCCAAGTGGCCGGTGGAGATGTGGACGGCAGTCTGCACCGTTAGGGTGAGGAAGAGGGTGCCGTGCAACCTATCGGGATGGAACTGGGCGTGGCCGGCGGGCCGCTCCAGCGTGGGGCGCTGGGTGGGAAACGGGATCAGCTCGTAGGGTTTGGGAAACACGGTTGGTTTGCCTCCACCTGGACTGCTGTTGCCGGCAGACGATCTTGCAGATGCGGCCTGGTTGGGCAATGGGCGAGGGCCTTGGGGGGTCATGGTCACCTCGGAATCAGGGCAATAAAGTGAACGCGGGCAGTTCGCTCATCTCGGAAGTAGCGCTGGCCCACCTTGAGATCTTGGGGATGGCTGAGGGGCTTGGGAAAGCGGGTTTCTCGATTTTGGGATCCGTACAGGTCGGCTGCGTGATCCTCCCACCGCCACTCTCCCGGCAGAGGGATAAAGGAGTCCGGGGGAGCTTGGATCCCCAGATACAGCAGATCCCAGCCGTGGGGGGTGCTTTTCCAGCGCAGTTCCCCTTGTTGGGAGAAAACTTGCCCCTCTGGACAGACGGGATCCGCCGGGATCCCCACCTGAATGCCGCTGACTCGATGGGGCCAGCGCAGAAAGGAGTAGGTTTTTTCAGAAGTGGAAAAACAAGCCGAGAGCACTTGGGAAAGCGAGGACTCTGCCCCATCTTGAATCTTGAGGGAGGCGACGTAGGCTGGTTTCATACGGCTTTGGCCTCCGCTTGCAGGAGTTTGGCCCAACTGTTTACGGCGGTGGCGAGCAGATGTTCCACCTTGGCCTCAGACGTCTGATCCCAGGTCAGCCGCGCCCCAAATCCCAAAGGCATTGGCTCCGCTCCCACCGGCACCGCTTGGCAATCGGGTTTGGGGAAGCCGTATTTGCCTGCCTCTTCGGGGGTTAAAAATTCGCCCGCCCCCAACAGGGATCCCTGTGGCCAGGTCAGGGGGGATCCCAGCAGTCGAATCTGCTTGTTTGCCTCATCCACCAGGCAGCCCGGATAGTCCACCACCGCCCACTCGTACTCAACCCGAACGGTGCCCATGCCGCGGGACTTGGCAAAGCCGATGCCAAACCAGCCTTCATCCAGATCCCGCAACGCCAGTCCCAGCAGACCCAGTTGGGCCAGGGTAAAGTTTTTCAGGTGGATCTTGGTTTGAAAGGATCCCTCTACGCACACTTGATAGCTGAACGGCCCCACCGCCACTGAGCCGAAGACGCGGTCGATGGCCACCCCATTACGTTCCTCCAGGCGCAGAGGGGTTCCCGGCTTGGGATAGGCATCTTCGATGCGGACCCGGCTGGCGATGGCTGTGTTGCCGAACATCTGATCCGTAAAGGAAGAAAGGGCGTAAACCTGGTGGGGCTCTTCAATTTTTTCCAGCCATTGATTGGCCTTTTGGTCGAGGGGATCGCTGGCCCAGAGTTTGAAGCCTCCCCCCTCAGGACGTCTGTCGCTGCCCACCGTTCGGACGATGCGCTCCGCATGGGCGCGAATTGCCCCTTTGAGGGAGCTGCCGGGAAAATAGACCGTTCGCCCGCCGCCGTGATAGGTTTCGACGAACTCCATATCCGGCTTCGTCGGGTCAGCCCCTTCTTTGCCCGCCTTGATGAGAACAGGGCCATCGGGCTTGAGGGTGAGGCAGAGGGTGCAATGGTTAACGTAGCGTTTGTGCATAGCCTGGGATCCTTCACACCAGAACAGGAGCTTTTGGTTGAGGGGCTTGGGGCGGCAAGCAGTCTGTCCAGTTTGTCAACCGATAGGGGTGGAAAACGCTGACCGTATCGCCAACCGTTGTAGAGTCCATGAAGACCATCGGGATCCCTCCTGACATGAAATAGGGCTAGCGGCGGGGGCCGACCGATTGCCGTTGAGAGGCCGTTGTTAATTTGGCAACCAGGGCTTCCACCCAGTCTTGGCGCAAGGCGGCAGCCTGCTCCGGGCTGAGCGGCTGTCGGGATCCGGCCACCAGCTCTTGAAGGTAGGCCAGCAGCCGTCTTGGATCCCCTTCCGAGTCGAACCAATAGATTGCCGAGATCTGCAGGCGGACAACCCCCAAGCCACGGGAGCGCCCCCCTCCCAGGGGGATCTGTTCCGTTTCCAATTGGTGCAAGCCAATGGCCAAGAGGCCCAGTTCCCATTCCTCGGCATTTTCGACGACGGCATGAAACCGGAAGGGGGTGCTGGCAGGCACCACTTGCAAGTCGTACAGCTTGCCATCTGCCGCCGTTTCCGTATCCCGATCGATGGCCACGCCATCCCGCTCTTGGTACTGGCCAAACCAGGCTTCCGGCACCACGGGCAAATCTCGGATCTGCACCTTGCCGGCCAACCAAGGGGATCCAAACACCTGCGAGACCCAGTCGGTGGCCTCAATGAGCTTTTGAGTCAGAGCCGCATCGTCCCCTTTGTAGTCATTTTTAATTTGGTTGATGATCTGAAATTGCTCGCTGCTGGTCAATTCGCCGGGATCCCTGGCCAGCTCTGGGTTGATGCCCCGCAAGAAACTTTCCAGGCGAGAGCGCATCGCCCCCTTCAAACTGGAGCCGGGAATGAGCGGACGGCCCAGCGCATCCTTGAGAACCGGCAAATCCGAGCCGATGGGTTCGGTGGAGCGGCCCACCCCGATGTGCAGAGCGGTCACGGTGGTGAGGGTGCCGGTGATTTCCAAGCGGTTTTTGAAAACGTCGAACATTGTTCCCTCAAATGGCTGCTCAAGTTAAGGCTTGTACTGCAGAGGTTTGCCATTCCCGAAGCGAGACGGAGCCCTTAATAAAACTCAAGAGGATCCCTAGGATCTGAGCAATTTCTGAGATAAAGTACTCCCTGTCATCGATAAAGAGTTGGTCACCCTCGAGTTTTGCAAATCGCCAGTTGGTTCCTGAGGTTACTGCTCCATAGACACTGTCTACTTGAGAATTGGAGTTCTTGTTAAAGACCTGTGCCCCCACCATACCGGCAACGCACTGGCCCAGACCCCCGATCAAGTCTTCTTTTTTGGCCTCAACGATAATCACCACCGGATCTTGAATGTAGAGTTGGAGAGGGGATAGGCAAATGATGTAGTCGCATAGGCCCACCAACCCCCTCTCGGGATCCACGTTGAATTCCTTGCCGGAAAACAGCGAGATTTGATCCCGACATAGGTACTTCACCTCTCCCAGCACAGGGGCGATGATAAACTCGGAGCGGGCTTTTTCGCTGTTGACCGAGGTGGCCAAGCCGAGATAGCGATCTAGGGTTATTTTCAAGTAATCGGAGCACTCAGTCGGTGGAACCTCTGCAAACAGGCCATGGATGATTCTTGACCTGAGCTGAAAGGTCGAAATGGCTCTCTCAAGGGTAAAACTGCTGTAGGTCACGGTCTAGGATCCTCCTCCCTCTCGCTTGTACTTGAGGTAGCGGGCCCCATAGCCCAGGTAGCGCCGAATCAAGTCAATTTTGATCTCGTTGACTTTGGGGGATGCTCTTTCAATTCCGGCTTCCCTGGCGATGGCTATAGCCCTTTGATGAATCCAGTTGTCGATGTCTTTGATGATGGCTTCTGCCAAAGAGTCTTTGCCCCGCCCCCACTTGTCATCGCGCCCCACCTGGTAGCGCAAAAAGTTCTTGATCACCTCTGAGCTTTCGGTGGAAGCTGCCACGTGCAATAGGTTGCGATATTGGGCCTCTTCCAATCTGTTGAGACCTCTGAAGTTATCCAAGGCGGCTTGAATTCTGGCGACCAGATCATCTTCGGCCAGCCGGATTTGCCGTTGGATCTTGAGCTCTTGTTCCGATGTGATCTCGCTGGTGGCGAAGGTCATAGCGGGTTCTCCCAGAAATGATGATGGAACGGACTGCAAACTTCGATTTGGCCGAATCCTTCAGCAGTGCGTTCGCCAATCCCCCAGTATTCCATCTCCGCCAAAATCGGGATCCAACGCTCCAGTTGCGTGGTGCTCAGCAGAAAGACGCTGCCCTGCGTGGTTACCAATTCTACATCTTTGAACAGACCCCAGGCAGCGTTCCAGCCGGAGACATAGGCGTAGCTGCTGAAGGCCAGCTCCAAAGCCAGGGATCCATCTTCGCAGTTGGCCTCTTCCTGGAGCATCTGGGGGGTGAGCACGGTGGTGCGTTGCCAGCGCTCTTTGAGAATGGCCCCCGACTGCAGCCCAATGGAGAAATACTGCCGCTCCGGCGGAAGGGGCTGCCAGGGATCCCCGAACACCTGCCATTGTTGCCAGCGCTGCCGCAGCTTTTGGTTGAAGGCTTCCACCCGCTGGGCCAGGGAAGGCCGGGGAGCAGCCAGACGCCGAGCCGTGACGTTGACCCGGCCCAATCCCCGCGACACCCCTCCTCCCAAGCGCAGCAGGTGGGCGTGGGCGTTGAGGTAGCGGGTGAGGGTCTTGGCCAGCTCGGGATCCCGCAGGTAGATGTAGCCGCTGAAAAGGGAGCGCTCCAGATGCCCATTGGGGCGGGCTTTGCCCTCGTTCATCACCTCTAGGCTGTAGAAGATTTGGTCGGCAGCAGTGGCGCGGCGACGGTTGATCCCCACCCGCGTGAGCAGGCGTTTGGACACAGCAGCTCGTTCGTAGCGGGGCCCCAGGTCAGACTCCTGCTGGCTGTAGAACCCCCCGAAGGGCTCCACTCTTCCCCCGGAACCGTCCGGCTCTGTGGGATCGAACGGGATCCCCAGCCGCTGTGAGCAGAAGCGATCCAGGAGCGTGTCGAACACCCCCGTTTTGCCCGCCTCTGAGCGGAAGCCGGGATTGTTTTTCGAGCTGAAGGCCGTGGCCGGCAAGACCTTGCTGCCGGATCCCGGATAGGCGTGGGTAAACACAGCAGGCCGAGCTGCCGTAAACAGGGCGGCCAAATCTCCTTGCAGCGCCTCGGCAGGGCGATGTTGGGTTTGGCTGAGCATGAGGTCGGCCAGAGCACCGCGAATCACGCTGCCGGGAATGTAATCCTGGGCCTCGCTGATGGAGCCGCCCGGCTTTTGCCGACCGATGGCCAAGGGAGACTGAGCCGTTAGGGTGAGTTGAATGGCTTCCATCAGCTCCCTCCCTGGGCCAAGAAAGCCCAATCGGCTGCGGTGGGCTGGAGAGCCTGCAGGGATCCAGGATCCCAGTGCAGCCAGCCCAAACCTGCGGATTTGCTGCCCCCCAGCGCGATCAGGTGGTGCAGGGCCGCCAACAGGAGAGTTTTGCCCCAGGAAGGGCAATCGGGCAAAAGCTGCAGGGATCCGGAAAAAGTCAGCTCAGCCGCGGGAGAGGTCTCAATGAGGTAGAGCCGCTGATCCTCGGCGGTGCGGCGGCGGCGGTTGAGGGTGACCCCAGGGCGAAGGGTTGGTTCCAGAGCTGCTGGCGGCACCTCGCAGACGAGATCCTCCACCCACAGGCGGGCAGGCAGGGCCGGATTGCCGAATATCTGGCAGACCAGACAATGGGATCCGGCGTAGCCCTCCACCTGGTATTCGGGGCGGTGGAAATTTCCTGCGCTGCCCTCCCGCTGCGGACACATGCGCTCTGGGTCGGGAGAGCGGCAAATGGCCCAGCCCAGGCCACGGGCCAGTTTCTCGCACTCGTGGCGCAGCCGCCCCTTCAGTTGGGAGCCGGGAATGATCAGCCTGCCAAAGGCATCTTTGAGCAGGGGCTTATCCGCCAGGGAGCCGCTGGAGCCGCCGGCTCCCACCGCCAGGGCAGAGGCGAGGGTGGCCCTCAAAGGGATAGAGGTGATCGTTCGCCCCGCTTGGGGCAGCTCTGCCAGTCTCACCATCACTCCACCTCCGCCAGAACGGGCCGACCCTCGGCCTGGGGCTGTTTTTGCACAAAGGCGTACAAATCCACCAGATCCCGCCAGATGGTTTCATAGGTTGGCGTTGACGAGGATACCTGTGGCTCAACATACATCCAGGGGGGAAGGTGGCCGTCGTTGGTTTTGGCCTTGCACCAGGTGCGCTCAAAAGCCTCCATCAGCGGCTGCCCCTTTTTGCCCAGGCGGCTGCGGAAATAGAGATAGTTGAGGGTGGCGGTGCGTTTGCCTTTTTCCAAGAAGCTGCGAATCTGATAAAGCTGGGAGCGAGGAAAATTGGCCTCCTGCAGGGCTTGTACCGTTCTCAGCAACCCGTGGATTTCCGGGACGGTATAGGGGCCGGCGTAGAGCTTGAGGGTGTGGCTGTTCTGGCGGATCTCCAGAGCTTCCCGACGAAAATCCTGGATGCTGGAGGCAACCAGGGCGACCGACTTCAACGAGAGAAAGTCGATGGTGGCCACAGAGCAGTCCTTGTCTTTGGGCTTCAGCTTTTTCGCGTAGCTCTTGGCGGATTTCAACAGTTGTTCGGTGAGCTTTTCGGCGTAGTAAATGGGGGTGTCTTCCGAGGCGATCAGCACCCCCACCGAGGCGGAGAGCCGACAGAGCTTCCGATCTGCCGCCGGGTAGCGGTGAGGCACCTTGCCGGAAGATTGAGCTGCATAGGTTGCCGAGGTGTCCAGCAGGAGCTGCTCAAACTGCTCACAGAAGGTGGCGGCAATTTCCAGGGCTTTGTGGGCAGGCACCACCACCAACACATCGTCTCCGCCGATGGTCAGGATCTCGAAGGGGTGGATCCACTCGCCGTTGCGGTCTCTGCCGGTTTCCGGATCTGGGGATAGGCCGTGCAGCCGATGGGCCTGCAGGTGCTGGGCGAGGGCGTGGTAAACGGCTTTTTCCGTTGCCTCGGAAACATCCCGGCTAAATTGTCGGTAGGCTTCTGGGGTTTGGATCTGCTGCACATAGCCCCCCATGTCGTTGCCATCGGCGTAAAGGTAAGCCACAAAGCCCTGGCTGCCCAGGCTGGCGTTGGCCACTTCCCGTAGAGATTGGGCCTCGCCGATCCCCTGGACAAATCCCTGATGGGGCTGCAAATAGCGCTCCCGGTAGGGCTCGCCGGCGGGAGAGTTGAGAAAGCGGGCAAATCGCGTTACCCAGCTTTCCACAAAGCCGGGATCCCAGGTGGGGAACTTGCGGAACCACCCTTGCTTGCCTGTTTCAATGCGCTTGGCCTGGCGACCCACCAGGGCTTTGCGAGCGGTGGCTTCCGAGAGCCAGGGCTGATCGACCAGGTCGGCTTTGGCGATGGCAGGGCGACGGTCGGTGCTGTCGCGGCGCAGGTAGGGATGGGTTTCAAAAAAGGCGGGATGGGCGCGGCTGGGGCGACCGGGATCCGGATTGCCGTTGCGGCGGTGGTTGAAGCGGGCGGCCAGGTAACCCACCAACTCGTTGAAACTTTTGCGGTCTTGAAATCTGGCTTCGCTGCCATCCCCAAAATAGGCTCTCACCAGGGGATGGGTTTTGTGTTGCGCCAGCCAATCCAGCCAGGGGGTGCGTTCGATGGGATCCCGCAACAGGCCGTAGCGCAGTTCCAGCAGCCGAAAGGCGGATCCCACGGCGCAGGCGTTAGCGGTGAGGGTTTCTTCGGTGTAGCGCCGCTCGATGGCCTCACAGAGATCGTCCACATGGGCCGCCGGGCAAAAGGCCAGGAGATTGCCCCCGGTGGAGTAGATGATGAGCTCCGGGATCAGGGCTTGCGCCAAAGCCGGGTAGTGCTGCTGCAGCCAAGGCCGGATCTGCTCGGCCACATAGGCCCTCAGCTCTGCTTGAGACTCTTTCCCCAAACCTTCCCATCCCAGGTAGGTTTGCTCGGGATCCCCGAAAAAGGCGGGCAGATCCACCAGGTTAATGCGATCCAACAAAGCGGAGGCCCCGCGGATTTCCGACAGCTTGGCCGACTCGAAGACATAGCTCTTGATCTTGGTGGCCCCCCCGTAAACCAAGCCGATGCGGGTTGTCTGCTGCCACAGCTCCGGGTAGCGGGATTGCAGCTCCGCCGGGGTTCTGGGAAAGGTCTTCGCCGCCATGCTCTCCTGAAATTGGCGCACCTGAGCCAAAATGGGCCGTAGCTCTTCTGGGATCCCGGCCTCGTTGTCGGCGCGAACGGCGGCCCGCATCTGCTGCAAGGTCTCCAGGGCAAACTGGGGATCCCGCTGTTCTCCCCACGCCAGGCACCAGGCCAAGGCAACAGGAACGGGAGAGGGAGCAGAAGTAGGGGTCATGAGCAGCACCTGCGGAATGCGAAAAAGGAAGACAAGTCTTGGACAGGGCTTCCATCGGCTGCGACGGACAGATCCCTAAAGGCTGGGGGCAATTGGCCTCGATTTTTAATCCTTCGCGGAAGACCAAAGCCCTTCAAAAAAGGGTTTGCCGGTTGGGTGGGTAACCAATCGAATCAAGCCGAGAGATGCCATTGAGGTTACCGATTGTTTCAGCCATATCCGATAAACGCTCTCGCCTCATGGTTTTCAGTCCTCTAGCTTGCTAGCAGTATAGATCGAGTGCGATGGGTTGCAGACGATTTCAAGGCTTTCTTCAGATTGTGAGATTTTTTCTGCCTGTACAACGGGCAATTCGAGAGTAAACCCAATAAGAAGGGATCCCTTCTAAAATTTTCTCAATGGAAAGTTGGGTTTTGTGTTGATTGTTGCTGTGGACTGGGAATGGGCTGTGCCTATGCTGAGTTTCTCAGAGCTATCTGCTGATAGAGAAGCGAACGGCAAGTGGCCGACGGGATCCGAGTTGGTGGGGATCACCTTGGAAGTTCAGGCTCCTCGGTCTTACCTGCTGGATCCCCACTATGCCAAAGGGCTGCACGCCTGGTTCTTGAGCCAGGTGCAAGAGACAGACCCGCAGCTATCGGCCTATTTGCACGATGGAGAATCGGAGAAACCTTTTACCCTCTCCCGGCTGATGGGGCCGTTCCGCGAGCAGGGGGGGCGACCGCTGATCCCGCCTCATCTCCCCTTCCGCTGGTGGATCACCGGCCTCAACCCGCCGGTGGTGGAGTGGCTGCGAGGGTGGTGCCAACGGCTGCCCACCTGGCTGGAATTGCGGGGATCCCCGCTGCAGATCCTGGGATGGCAGATCTCGATCCCCCCGCGCACCTATCGTCAACTGTTGGAGCAGCCTCTTTCCCCCCGCTCCTGGAGCCTTTCCTTCGTCTCGCCCACCAGCTTTCGCCACCGGGGCCACCATCTGCCGCTGCCGATCCCTCGCAACCTGTTCCACAGCTATCTGCGCCGTTGGAACGATTTTTCCGGTCTGCCCATCGAGGCGGAGCCTTTTCTGGATTGGGTGGATGGGGAAGTGATCATCCAGCGGCACCGTCTGGAATCGGTCAAAACCACCGCAGGTCGCCAGGGATCCGTGACGGGATTCATCGGCTGTGTGCAGTTGGCTGTCTCCTCCCGTGCGCCTGAGCTGTTGCAGCAGCAGCTCCAAGCCCTGATCCACCTTGCCCCCTACTGCGGCACCGGCCACAAAACCCCCTTTGGGCTAGGGCAAACCCGCCTGGGTTGGTTGGCCGAAGAGCTACCCGCCTCCCCTGTCCCTTCCCGGGAAGAGCAGGTGGCCCAGCGGATCGAGGAGCTGAGCGCCCTCTTTCTCAGCCAGCGGCAACGACAAGGGGGATCCCGCGCCGAAAAAACTGCCCAACTGTGGGCGACGATCCTGGCCCGCCGCGAAGGTGGAGAGAGCTTACAACAGATCGCCGCTGATTTGGAGATGCCCTACGAGACGGTGAAGACCTATGCCAAGCTGGCCCGCCGCTCTCTCCAGTCTGGATCCCAGGACTACTCGTCGAGCAGTCTTCCCTAGATGACTTGAGGTACTTTGTTGAGCCTGATACATTCACGCTGAACTCTCCTGAACATGGTTCAGGAAAGAAGCGATCGCATCCTGCCTATCTCTGTTCGCGTCAGCGGGACGGAGTCCAAACAGGAAGGCGGTATCCCGCAAAGCCCTGAGGAATACCCCCCGAGCGCTTTCCCCCTTCACTTCCCGGCAACCGTTGCGGTGGACTCAAGGATCAGGGGGAAACTTGGTCTACTATATCCCTCTCAATGACTTTTGCCAAACCGCCTAAAGCTCAGTAAATTCAGCAAAGTTCAGGGTTTTGGGGGTTAGAGGCATGCTCTTGCAGGGAGAAGGTAGAGATCAACCTCACTTCTCTTTGCTCATTACTCGCTTCTCTCTAGTTTCCGTCCCCTTGCGGGGAAAAGGTAGGGATCAACGGATCAATGGTCGACGCCATATTGGCATCGGTCAGTAGTCCGGCTGTCGTTTCCGTCCCCTTGCGGGGAAAAGGTAGGGATCAACGACGGGTGGTACCTAGAGGAAGTCGGAGTCCTGGACAAGTTTCCGTCCCCTTGCGGGGAAAAGGTAGGGATCAACTGGGTCTCGCTCCAGACTGAGCTCAATATTTACAAAGGGTTTCCGTCCCCTTGCGGGGAAAAGGTAGGGATCAACTAACGGTCCTATCCCTCCGGTGCAGTATCCATACTGCACAATGTTTCCGTCCCCTTGCGGGGAAAAGGTAGGGATCAACGGTTTCTGGATGATTGAGGACCGCTACGACTGGCATGTGCCGTTTCCGTCCCCTTGCGGGGAAAAGGTAGGGATCAACCAGCCTGTCGGCCAAGATAAAGCCCGCACAGATCCAGGTGTGGTTTCCGTCCCCTTGCGGGGAAAAGGTAGGGATCAACACCGGTTGTTCACCGCGGTTTGCAGGGACGTGTCTGTGGAGGTTTCCGTCCCCTTGCGGGGAAAAGGTAGGGATCAACAGTGATTCTACCCAAAGACATGCTGGTTCGTGCGGGGCGTTTCCGTCCCCTTGCGGGGAAAAGGTAGGGATCAACCTGTAATAAATCTCGGGAAGCGGCTCCGACTAATTCGTTTCCGTCCCCTTGCGGGGAAAAGGTAGGGATCAACGGACAATTGAATATGCAAGCTAACCTGTCCGCCATGGACGTTTCCGTCCCCTTGCGGGGAAAAGGTAGGGATCAACCAGACACTGTATTGGCTGATAGAGGAGAGGAATTAGTGTTTCCGTCCCCTTGCGGGGAAAAGGTAGGGATCAACGCGTAAGGACAAAACTTCCCAAACCCTCCGTCCTCTGGGTTTCCGTCCCCTTGCGGGGAAAAGGTAGGGATCAACCTAAAGTCTTGCATGAGTTGCCTAAACTCATTGTCAGGTTTCCGTCCCCTTGCGGGGAAAAGGTAGGGATCAACGGTTTACCCTGGTTACGCTGAGCAATATTACATGGTGTTTCCGTCCCCTTGCGGGGAAAAGGTAGGGATCAACACCATGATTTACAACTACTTCTTCTCTCGTCATGATGCGTTTCCGTCCCCTTGCGGGGAAAAGGTAGGGATCAACCAGATCGTTGGCGGATACCTGACACAGTAACCGATAGGTTTCCGTCCCCTTGCGGGGAAAAGGTAGGGATCAACGTGACGACTACACGGTCGATTCCCTGGACTATACCCAGTTTCCGTCCCCTTGCGGGGAAAAGGTAGGGATCAACCAGGAAGAAATCAACTGGATGCTCACTAACCTGCAATGGGAGTTTCCGTCCCCTTGCGGGGAAAAGGTAGGGATCAACAGGTTGTTTACGTCAACGCAGCCGACTGGGAAACCATGTTTCCGTCCCCTTGCGGGGAAAAGGTAGGGATCAACCGCTGCAGGGAGGTTCGCAGAGGTATTGAGGGCTTTGGACTGTTTCCGTCCCCTTGCGGGGAAAAGGTAGGGATCAACCGACTGCCCACCACAACATGGGCACCCCATCGACGATAGCAGACGTTTCCGTCCCCTTGCGGGGAAAAGGTAGGGATCAACACACACATAACACATACACGCACATGCAGGGTGTGGAGTAGCTGTAGTTTCCGTCCCCTTGCGGGGAAAAGGTAGGGATCAACGTGCTGTCTCGTATCCCAAGATCCTCCGGGGGTTTCTTGGGTTTCCGTCCCCTTGCGGGGAAAAGGTAGGGATCAACGTACAGGCCTGCGTCATCTCGCAAAAACACGCAGCGGGTTTCCGTCCCCTTGCGGGGAAAAGGTAGGGATCAACTATGGTTTCGTGACGACAAAGGCCGCAAAAATGCGGTGTTTCCGTCCCCTTGCGGGGAAAAGGTAGGGATCAACGTATGCGAGTACGTATACCTCCCTTCTCGCAGGGAAGGTTTCCGTCCCCTTGCGGGGAAAAGGTAGGGATCAACTTAGTTGGCCCCATCAGTGAATTCTATGATGGTGCTGAACGTTTCCGTCCCCTTGCGGGGAAAAGGTAGGGATCAACCCTACCCTCGGAAAAGCCTGAATTCATGAGGTTTTCAAGGTGCGTTCGCGAGGGAGTACGGAGATTCCTCGACACAGATATTAACATTGTCCTCGCGGCCAAGCGCAAGCGGGGAAATTGAGCTTGCTACGGCCATCATGTCACGTTTTTGGGCCAATCGGGGCAAAAGATCTAAAGTTTCCCTTAAAATCTCGTGCCGGCAGAGTCAGGCTGGTGATGGCTCGCCCCGACAGATCGCGCACAAAACTTTACAATTTCGGCCCGGTGGAGAGCCTCAGAAGATCAGGTAGTCCGGCGGCTCATAGGGGGGAGGCCCCCCGAAGACTTTGGCCTGCTTCTTGGCCGCGGCATCCAAAGGGTAGGCCCGCAGACTGTCTTCCTTGAGATTCAGCAGGGGCAACCACGACTGTTCCAGCTTGTTTTCCAACTGATACATTCACGCTGAACTCTCCTGAACATGGTTCAGGAAAGAAGCGATCGCATCCTGCCTGTCTCTGAGCAGGAAGGCGGTATCCCGCAAAGCCCTGAGGAATACCCCCCGAGCGCTTTCCCCCTTCACTTCCCGGCAACCGTTGCGGTGGACTCAAGGATCAGGGGGAAACTTCGTCTACTATATCCCTCTCAATGACTTTTGCCAAACCGCCTAAAGCTCAGTAAATTCAGCAAAGTTCAGGGTTTTGGGGGTTAGAGGCATGCTCCTCCATCATGTCCAGCACCAGGTTGGGGCGGTAGGGCAAGTTGGCGTGGAAAAAGCCGAGATAGGGATCCAACCCGGCCATCACCACTGCCGAGAACACGCGGGCCAGCAGCACCCCGTAGCCCCAACTGAGCAGAGCGTTGATCGGGTCGAGCGGCGGCTGTCGGTTGCGGCCAGTGAAGTTCCACTCAGGCGGAAAGCAATGTTGCAGGGATTGGTAGTAGGTGCGGGCGCAAATGCCCTCCAGGCCCATCAGCGCTTCTCGATCCGGAGGAGTGGTGGAGCGATCCAACTGTTGCAGGTAGGCGGCGATAACATCAATACCCTCCTGTAAGGGGGCAATTTGGCCGCGGGTAGCCCGGTTGTGCAGTTGTAGAATTGCCCGTTGGTTGCGAATCTTGCCGCGCACAATCACCTTGGCCCACCTCAGCCCCCAGGGGGAGTAGGCCCGCTGATACTGGGCCAGACGGATCTCAGAGTTGGTGGAGAAGGATCCCTGCAGGCGACCGCGAAAACCGCCATCCGCACGCAAAAAAATGGTTTCGATGCCTCGATCCAGCAGTTGGGCCAAGGCTGCGCTGGTCAATTGGATCCCGGGCAACACCACCACCAGCTCCACCTCCGCAAGGCGGCAAAGCTGCTCTTGACCACGGCGGCGAATGAGCAGGGTTTGGTTTTGGCAGTGAACCACAGTCCCCGGCTCGGTTAGGTAGAGGGTGGTCATGGGCAGGAAGGTCAAGAAAGCTTCAGGTCGGGGCGATAAAACTGCAGCTCTGCCTGGGCTTCCCGAGCCATCTGTTCCCGGTAGGCCAGTGGCGCGATCACCTCGCCGTTGGGCCGCCAGTCGCGCAAACGCATGGTGAAATTGGTATCTCCCACCCGCACCCAGGCGCGGAAGTACCGGTCGCTGGTTGGCCTTTGCCGGAGAATGTTCAAAATCTGTTGGCGTTCCCGCACATCCGCCACTGCCTGCTGCACCAAAGCCGGGATCCGCTCGTAGGCAATGGGCTGGAAGGTGGGATGTCGCACTGTGCTTTCCACATAGCGACGGGCAAACTCCGGGGAAAATCGAAGGATCAACAATGCCTTGGGCAGGTAAAAATCGGATCCCCAGGCTTCTTCCCATGCTGCTTGGACTTCCTCTGGGCTGGGCAGCTTCCTCTGCCGTTTGCGGGTTGCCAGCTCTGGCGGAATGGAAGGAGCGTCCCAGGGAATCACCGCCAGGCGCTCAGACTGGATCCGATCCAGCCGAAAATTGTGCCAGCCCAGGGATCCCTCGGGGGTGGGGAGCTGGCCAAAGGCTGCCAGATACTTGGCGCGGCGGGCATAAAACAGGCAGACCGGATAGGTGAGAATACGCCGGATCCCATGTTGGCGGGTGGCGTAGTCAAAACCGATCACCCCTGCTTCTGGGTTGGCCCAAAAGGCTTCCAGCTGGTTTTGATATTCGTCCACCCGTTCTTGCTGTTCGTCCGAGAGGATGTACTCAAACCAGACAAAAAGCCGCCGCTGCGAGTGCTGATCGCGCCAGCGGGACGGAGTCCTTTCGCGCCAGCGGGACGGAGTCCTTTGGTTGGCCCAGATTTCATCCAGCAAAACCTGCACATCTGGATGTACAAAGGCCACATCGCTGAGGATGTGATAGATCTGTTCCAGTTGATGGCCCGATAAGGTCAAAGCCGATGAAGATACGGGCAGTTGGGGACGATCCCCCGGCGCACGGCAGCGAAAATTATCTCTCCGCCTAGAGTTGGCCTGAATTTGTTGCAGCCAACCCCGGGCAGCCAGGTAATCCAGCTCTTTGCGCAGTGTGCGATGGGTCTTGTGAAAGGGTCGGGCAGCTAGCAGCGTTTCCAGATCGGGAACTTCTGCTTTTAAGGCGGCCAATAGGTTGGGATCCTTCAGCCAAAACCTCAAGGGTTTCCAGCAAATGCAGTCAACATCAGGACAGGGTGAAGGGATCCCTTGTGCCAGATCCTGCTTGGGGTGCCGTGGTGAGAGCAAGCGATCCCGGATGTGGGTGTAGCCAAAGGTTTCCGGCAGGTCTGGCCAGCGGTTTTCGCCATAGAGGCAGTGGAGCAGTACCCACAGGCGCATGGCCCGCTCCAGGCGCTCCGCCAACTGCCCGCCGGCCAGCCAGCGCAACACCTCTACCGTCAAAGGCAGCTCAAATCCGCTCATCCGACAGTTCCCTCGGTTCTTAGGTCAACCAGTTGATGGCACTCCAGGCCAGGGATTTTTTTGAAGTAAGGCGCAAACGAGAGCCTGACCACTCTGCCACGATTTGGAATCCCCCACTTCCAATCTTTTCCATACTGAAGTCAACCTGTCTCGTCAAATCTGCCCATGGCTGCTGTGGCACTGCATTTGCTTTCCGGCTGTCTGGCCGCTCGCGCCAGCGGGACGGAGTCCTTGGACCCTCGAAGATCCCATTCTTCGGAACTGTCTTTTCAGGTCATCGAAATTGAGCTGACTCGACCGGATCGCCTGGTTTTTCCAGAGGATTTGGCTCAGCTTCAGCTGCCTGCCGGGATCAATGCCCAGCTGGGGGTGGTTCTAACGGGGCGGGCCCCCATTTGGCTGTATGGCTGGCTGGTGCATGAGTGCCACTTCACCCGTTGGGTGGCCTGTTATGACCCACGCTTGGGCGCGGTGGTGGTCTCCAGCCATACCCCCGAAGTGCGGGTGGGCCAGGTCATCCCCTGGGTGCAGGGAAGGCCGGGCAAGGCCTACGGCCCGCTGACGCGAACAGAATTGGCAGCGGCGGTGATGGTGGTGGGCCCCCCCGACAGTGGCAAAAGCCGTCTTGCCCGCGCCCTCTTCGAAGCTCTGCTGCCGGAGCATCCCGATATTTATCTGCAACGGGCCCATTGGGATGGGGAAGGCAATTGGACTTTAGACTTGCCACCAGAAGAGGCGAAGATCCTCAAGCACCAGTACCGGGGCTCTTTTACCCCCGAATTTTTCAGCTTCCATGCCCAGGCCATTCTGGCTTTGCGCCGGCAAAAGAGTTTGGTGATTGTGGATGTGGGCGGCAAGGTGGATCCGCAAAAGCAGCCGATCCTGGAAGCCTGCTCCCACTACCTGGTGGTCAGCCGGGATCCCGAGGCTATCCCTCTCTGGCACGAGTTTTGTCGAGACCGGGGCAATTTGCGCTGTGTGGCCATCCTGCACACCTCGCCCGGCCCTCCTCAAGTGCTCAAAGACTCACCTGAGTTGGAAATTCGCTGGGATCCCAACTCTCCTCCCCCCGCGGAGCTGCTTCGGGCGGTGCGCCGCCTCATTCACTAGAGCTGCAGGTTCAGAATTGGAGGGGCGGGTCAGCATATATCGCATCCCGGACGCTGGCCGTTTTGGACGAGCGGTTGCACGGCGTTGTGTGCGAGTTCCAAGAGAGGTTTGCGGATCGCCTGCCCAGGGGCTGCACCTGATGGCCAAGGTGTGTGGTTTTTGGGTTTTGGGTTGCCTTGTCGCCCTCTCGCTCCGTCAACTGCTCCAGGTTGGATTTACCGGTAAGCCGCCTCTGGGTTGGCTTCATGGCCGTAGAGATAGCTGAGAACCGAGTTGCGCAGGCGGTAGTACTGCGGATCTTCAAGAATCCGCTCGCGATCCCGGGGGCGCGGGAAGGGAATGGTCACGATCTGCCCGATGGTGGCTGCAGGGCCATTGGTCATCAGCACCAGGCGGTCGGCCAAAAACAGCGCCTCATCAATGTCGTGGGTAATCATCAAAACCGTGCAGCGATGTTCATCCCAAATGCGCAACAGCTCCTCTTGCAGCTCCTCTTTGGTGATGGCATCCAAGGCTCCGAAAGGTTCATCCAAAATCAGCACTTCCGGGCGGATGGCCAGTGCACGGGCAATGGCTACTCGTTGTTTCATCCCTCCCGAAATTTGCGAGGGATATTTCTGAGCGGCTTCCCCCAGCCCCACCAAATCCAAATGTTCTTCCACAATTCGATGCTTTTCCGACTGGCTCTTTTGGGGAAATACCGACCGAACGGCCAAATAAACATTTTCATAAACCGTGAGCCAAGGCAACAGGGCATACCCTTGAAACACTACCATGCGCTCCGGGCCAGGAGCTGTAATCGGCTGCCCTTTCAGCTTCACCGAGCCACTGGTGGGCTGGGCAAATCCGGAAACCATATTCAGCAGGGTGGTTTTGCCACAGCCGGAATGCCCAACCAAGCAGACAAACTCTCCCTCGTTCACACTGAGGTTGATATCTCGCAAGACGGGATAATCCCCCTTGGGAGTTGAGTAGGTCTTGCTGACATTCTCAAGGCTTAGGTAGGGTTCTGCGGCTACGTTCGCTGGGGTAGAGGTTGTCAAGAGGGCAGTCATCGTAGGGTGCTCCAACTCATGATTTTCTCACAACGGGGAATGTGCTTTTGCAAGGGCGCCCAAGTGGGTATCTAGAGCAACACAGGACGACGATCTAAGGCAACCTCGGCTACATAAATATCGTGCTTAATCGCCAAACTGTTGAGGTAGGCCAGGGGATCCTCGCCATTAAAAGGGATCCCGTCGAACAACTGAATGGGCTGCCGCTGGTAAGACACATCCAGCCCCAGCTCGCGGGCTGCCGTACTGAATACCCCCACCTGACATACCCGCTCCACGATCTCCACCCAGTTGCGGGGGAAGGGCAGATCCCCCCAGCGGGCCATTTGGGTCATCATCCACAGATGCTCGGTGCGGCTGGGACGGTTGCCGGCTCCCAGAAAGAAGCGGTGGTGGGCATATTCCCGCATCGGCCTGTCCAAGTCACAGATCAGACGCTGGGGATCCCCCAGATGAATGTAGGAGGGGTCGGTGCTCAGGTAGGCGCGGCGGCTGAGCAGCTCGCGAATCTCGTCGTGATGGGCCGGGTCTTCACAGTAGCGGCAGGCTTCCAACAGCGCTTTCACCAAGGCAATGTGGGTGTTGGGGTAGGCTCTGGCCCAATCTTCTCGCACCCCCAACACTTTGCCGGGATGGCCCAGCCAAATCTCCAGATCTGTAGCCACCGTAAAGCCACTGCCCTCTAAGGCTGCCCGCAAATTCCAGGGCTCTCCCACACAGTACCCATCGATGTTGCCGGCTGTTAGGTTGGCCACCATCTGAGCCGGGGGCAGCGTTTTCAGCACCACGTCATGATCCGGGTGGATCCCACCGGCTGCCAGCCAGTAGCGCAACAGCAAATTGTGCATAGAGCTGGGATGCACCACTCCAAAGGTGAGCCGACGGCTGGGACTATCCAGAATGTAAGCCTTCAACTGGCTGAGGGTGTGGATCCCTTGCTCATAGAACCGCTTGTGCAAGGTGATGGCATTGCCGTTGCGGGTCAAGGTGAGGGCAGTAACCACCGGCTGAGGCGGGTTATCCCCTCCACCCAAGGACATCCACACCGGCATACCGGCGGGCATTTGGGCCGCATCCAGATAACCTCCCTGAATGCCGTCTTGGATCCCTCGCCAACTGGTTTCCCGCACCAAATTCACTTCTTCCAAGCCGTGTTTGGCAAAGAACCCTTTTTCTTTGGCCACAGCCAAGGGAGCGCAGGCAGTGAGGGGCACAAAGCCAATCTCCAGGTTGATCTTTTCCAAGCCATGCCTGGCCACCACAGTGCTGCGGCGAGCACGCCATTGCTTGATGCGTTTTTGTTGGTTCAAAAAGTAGATGATCTCGCTGCGGTAGCTGTAGTAGCTGGGATGGTTGACCACCTCCAGCCGACGGCGGGGCCTAGGAATGTCAATGGTTAAAATGTTCCCAATTCGGGATCCCGGCCCGTTGGTGAGCATAACCACACGATCTGACAGAAGAACCGCTTCGTCCACATCGTGGGTGACCATGAGGGTGGTCATCTGATGTTCTTCGCAGATGCGCATCAACTGCTCTTGCAAGTTCCCGCGCGTGAGCGCGTCCAAAGCGCCAAACGGCTCATCCAACAACAACACTTTGGGCCGCAAAGCCAGGGCACGGGCAATGGCCACCCGCTGCTTCATCCCCCCGGACAATTGGGCTGGGGGCTTATCTGCGGCATGGCGCAAACCCACCAGATCGATGTGCTCTTCTACGATCTGCTGACGCTCCGCCGGAGAATGGTTTTTAAGAACGGCATTCACCGCCAGCGCAATGTTTTGCCGAACCGTTAGCCAAGGCAAAAGCGAGTAATGCTGAAACACCACCATGCGATCGGGGCCGGGAGCGGTGATGGTATGCCCATCCAAAGCCACGATCCCCCCCGTAGGCAAAGACAGCCCCGCCACCATGTTCAATAGGGTGGATTTGCCACAGCCGGAGTGGCCGATTAAGGAGACAAACTCCCCTCGATGGATTTGCAGATCGATCCCTTTCAGAGCAAGGTATTCCTGCCCTCCGGGCAGAGCAAAAGATTTTTCCACCTGCTCCACACTGACCAATACAGACACAGAAAACCTCCCAACCTATCACCCGCCTAGCCTCAAACCAACCACATACTGACAAAACATCCAACACATCATTGGTTGGCTATCTTGTTTTGCAAAACAGACATCAGGCGATCCAAAAGCAATCCCACCGCTCCGATGTAGATGACGGCAACGATGATCTCCGTAACGTAGTTCTGCTGGTAGGCATCCCAGATGAAAAAGCCGATCCCCGGCACACCCGACATCACAATCTCTGCGGCAATAATCGCCAGCCAAGACAGGCCGATGCCGATGCGCAGACCTGTGAACATGTAGGGCAGGGCTGAGGGCAGCAACACCTTAAAAAAGAAGTCCACTTTGGAGAGCTTGAGCACTTTGGAGACGTTGATGTAGTCTTCCGGGATCTGTCTCACCCCCACAGCCGTGTTGATGAGAATGGGCCAAATTGAGGTAATAAAAATAACGAACAGGGCAGCCGGCTCATTGCGTTGCAAAGCAGCCAAAGATATGGGCACCCAAGCCAAGGGAGCTACCATGCGCAAAAATTGGAAAATGGGATCCAAAGCTCGGTTGATCCACACACTGCTTCCCACCAAAATGCCCAACGTGATGCCCACCAAAGCGGCACTGCAATAGCCGATGGCCACCCTTTGTAAGCTGGCCAAGGTTTGGCGCAGCAGCCCTTGGTCAAGGTCGCTGTTGCGATACAAAGGATGCAGGATCAGATACCGGCTGCGCTCATCCATCCACACATCCCAGGGCCCCGGCAGCCGAATAAGGTTGGCACTGGCCAAGAGCTGCCAGATGAGCAGGAATCCAACAATACCCACCACAGGGGGGAGAATCTGATCTCGGTACTTCGCCAAATCGAACTTCGCCGTTGCAGATTTTGCCGGAGAAGAAAGTGTTGTCGTCATAGCTCCTAGAGGAGGATAGGGTTTTACAAGGTTCTCTGTTGTCGCGCTCTCAGAACATTCCAGCCGCAGGGTTCTACACCGTGTTGGAAACAGAGCATGAACTGGGATTGGCCTTGCCTTTTCTTTGGATGGGCAAACACAGGGATTGCAAACTCAACAAAACTCTCACGACAATCAGAAAACTCAGGATTCCTACGGCTATTGAAAGGATGAGCTTGTCCCAGCGAGGCCGGGCCGGCCTCTCAAAAGGAGGATCCCTGAAGAGTTCGCGCGGAACGTGAAGTAGAGCCAACATAGCCGATCCTCAACATGGCATTTAAAGTTATTCAAAAAGTGCGAGGCTCATAGCATCCATCAACTTTCCATCGTTTGGGCAGAAAGCTCGGCACCGCTTTTTTCGACCTCGTGGGATCCCACAGGTAGGCAGGATCCCTGTCGCGCGAGAGATTCGAACAAGGGAACGGTAAGCCATGGACTTCCTGCGAAAGAAGGTGAGGAACTTGGCCCAATCAAGCTATTCAGCTAGACCCTTTTGATTTTCAGGCTGTTCAGGTAAGCCTGCGGATCCTGTGGGTCAAACACCACACCGTCAAAGAAACGCTCTGTTCCCCGCGAGGTGTTGTTGGGGATGTTCTTCACCCCCAGTGCCTGGGCGGCCTCACGCCAGAGATCTTCACGGTTCACTTCATCCACCAGACGACGGGCAGTATCCAGATCGGGAAGGAAGCGAGCGTGAAAGCCCCAACGCAGGGATTCCGTCAGGAACCAAAGGTCATGGCTCTTGTAGGGGTAAGAGACGCTGCCCCGGCCATCTTCCCAGTACAAGGGCCCGGCATTGAAATCTTGAACAGCTGGCTTGCCGTCTCCCAATTCGTAGTTGCCTTGAAAGGGAGGGGTGAGAACTTCAACCGGCACATTCAGGTAGGCACGCCCTGAGAGAATGCGTGTCAGTTCTTCTCGGTTGGCCGGATCGTCGCACCATTGCTGCGCTTCCATCACCGCCATCAAAGTGGCTTGTGTGGCCCTGGGGTTTTGCTCTACCCAATCGGCGCGAATGGCCAAGTATTCTTCGGGGTGAAAGGGCCAAATCTGTTGGGTAAGGGCCGCCATAAACCCGATCCCATCGGCCACAATCCGGTAGGGCCAGGGATCCCCGGTGCTAAAAGCATCCATGGTGCCATTGCGCATCCCCTGCACCGTTTCGGCAGAGGGAACCGCCAACAGGTCGATGTCTTGATCCGGATCTACCCCCCCAGCAGCAAACCAGTAACGGATCCAAAAATCTTGATTGACGTTGGGGAAGGTATGAGCGGCCTTGAATTTGCGTCCGTTGCTGGCGCTGAAATTTCTGATGTAATCCGCGGCTCCCGAGATATCCAGCCCCAAACCCTTGCCAACATGCATTCCAGCAATGGCAATTCCGTTGCCTTGGGTGATCAACTGACACAGAACTGCCATGCGCACCGGCTGATTGTTGGTGATGGCGCCAATGTGGATCATGTGAGGCATCGGCATCTGCCACTGGCCACCGTCGATTCCCCCACCCGCTGAGCCGATGACCACATTGTCACGGGCTGCCGGCCAACTGGCCTGCTTCAACACCTCTACACCGGTCATGCCATGCTTGTCGAAAAAGCCCTTTTCCTTGGCGATGATCAGGGGGGCAGACTCCACAATCGGTATAAAGCCTAACCTGAGATTGGGGGTTTCTGGGCCGCTGGCCTGGGCAACCCAGTAGCCTGTGCTGGCCCGTGCTAAGCTGCCACTCACGAGTCCACCCACGGTGGCCGCACCCGCAGACAGCAAAAAGTTACGACGTGACGTCATGCTCACCTCATCGAAAGGATATGTGAAGGCAAGATGGAAGCTTTCCAGTTCAAGTCGCCTGACCCATGGATTTCCTTCGTGAAATCTCAAGAAATCCTTAAATCTCAGCTTGGTTGATATCCTAAGGGCAAATAAATATAGAAACAATACAATTATTATTTTGGTAAGCATAGACTTCCGTTTATCATTGTTGCGATGGCTTAGGTCTCAATGGCGTTTCCTCCAACGGCGGCTTGCTCTGGGCAAAACAACTCAACAGATTGGGGATCCCTGCCCCATGCCGGCTATCACTGGGATGGCTGCACAGAGCGGTTTTTTGAGGGCTGGTACAGCCGCGTCACCTTGCCCGGGGATCCGCCCATCAGCTTTGCCTTCATGTACGCCATCGATCCCAAGCGCGGGGGCATGGCGCAGGTGTTGGGGCCGGAGGAGGAGTTGCATTGGCGCACCTTCCCCAATCCCCGCCGCTTTTGGGCCAGCTCAACCCATCTGGCCTTGGGGCACTCAGGGATCCCAGGCCCCGGCTGTCGCGGCCTTCAGGATCCCTTCACCTTCTTCCAGCGCACCGCCAGTGGCTACCAATACACCGCCCACCTCAATCAGGGGATTTTGCCGGATCCCTTGGGCTCTGAGCCCATTCGCTGGCTCTACCGCATTCAACCTCGTTTTGCCTATGGGATCCCACCCCGAGCCACCATGGGAGCCTGGTCTTATCTGCCCATCTTTGAGCCGGGCTGGCAGATCCTCATGAGCCATGGCTTGGCCACCGGCTGGGTGGAGTGGAGAGGCAGGCGCTATGCATTTCAGCAGGCTCCCGCCTACGCCGAAAAAAATTGGGGCCAAAGCTTTCCTCGCCGCTGGTTTTGGATCCAGTGCAACGCCTTTCCCCAACATCCCGGCCTTAGCCTCACCTGTGCCGGAGCTGAGCGGCAGGTGCTCACCCGCCCCGAAGAAGTGGCCCTGATCAGCTTGCATGGATGGGGATCCCAGCCCTTTTTGGAATGGCGACCCGGATCCGCTCGGCTGACCTGGCAAGTGGATCCCTGGGGATCCTGGCGAATCTGGGGAGAAAGTGCCCTCTGGTGTATTCAGCTGGAAGGGCACACGCGGCGGCCTGGCCAAACTGTATTCGCCCCTGGCCCAGAAGGGATGCAGCGCAACTGTCGGGATACCCTGGCAGGACATCTGCACCTGCAGCTTTGGCAGCGCAACGGCCAAGTCTGGACGCCGGTGATCAAGGCCACCAGCCCCCAAGCCGGCCTGGAAGTGGGGGGAGAAGTCCGGCAACCTTGGCAAGGGCAATGTTAACGCTGGCGGATATCTACACCCCCGTTGGACTTTCCAAAAAACGCTCTTGTGCTAGAATGCCTAAGCCACATTGATAGATGTCCATCTCTGTCTCTGGATAGTACTGGATAGTATCTGAGTAACTATGGACAGATAGTATGGACAGACAGTCAACCGTGGTTGGCCCGCCCCTTTTGCGCCTGTAGCTCAGTGGACTAGAGCACGTGGCTACGGACCACGGTGTCGGGAGTTCAAATCTCTCCAGGCGCGTTTTGGCCCCAGACAGCTTCCGTCTGGGGTATTTACCGTCCCTTGGTTTCGCCAGAACTTGTGCTAGGATTACCCCTATCAAGTCCGCCTTGATGCAGGCGTAGGGAGCCCGAGGATCATGTTTGAACGCTTTACAGAAAAAGCCATCAAGGTGATCATGCTGGCCCAAGAAGAAGCCAGACGGTTAGGTCACAATTTCGTTGGCACCGAGCAAATTTTGTTGGGGTTAATCGGCGAGGGCACTGGGGTCGCCGCCAAAGTTCTCAAGTCCATGGGAGTGAACTTGAAGGACGCCCGCATTGAAGTCGAGAAAATTATCGGTCGGGGATCCGGTTTTGTGGCCGTCGAGATCCCTTTCACTCCCCGCGCCAAGCGAGTGCTGGAACTCTCCCTAGAAGAGGCCCGCCAGCTCGGCCACAACTACATTGGCACTGAGCACCTGCTCCTGGGCCTAATCCGAGAAGGGGAAGGGGTGGCAGCCCGCGTCTTGGAAAACCTGGGGGTGGATCTGTCCAAGGTGCGCACCCAGGTGATCCGCATGTTGGGCGAGACTGCCGAAGTGACGGCAGGGGGGGGATCCTCCAGTCGCACCAAAACGCCCACCCTGGACGAATTCGGCTCCAACCTAACTCAACTGGCCCAGGAGGGCAAGCTGGATCCGGTGGTCGGTCGGACGCGGGAGATCGAGCGGGTGATCCAGATCTTGGGCCGCCGCACCAAGAACAACCCCGTCCTCATTGGCGAGCCAGGGGTGGGCAAAACTGCCATTGCCGAAGGCTTGGCCCAGCGCATTGTGCAGGGGGATGTGCCGGATATTTTGGCCGACAAGCGGGTGATCAGCCTGGATATTGGTTTGCTGGTGGCCGGCACCAAGTACCGCGGCGAGTTTGAAGAGCGCCTCAAGAAAATCATGGATGAGATCCGCAATGCCGGCAACATCATCCTGGTCATCGACGAGGTGCATACCCTGATCGGGGCCGGGGCTGCGGAAGGGGCGATTGATGCCGCCAACATCCTCAAGCCTGCTTTGGCCCGCGGCGAGCTGCAGTGCATCGGCGCCACCACCCTGGATGAGTACCGCAAGCACATCGAACGGGATGCTGCTCTGGAGCGCCGCTTCCAGCCCATCATGGTGGGCGAGCCGACGGTCTCCGAGACCATCGAGATCCTGTTTGGCTTGCGGGAGCGCTACGAGCAGCACCACAAGCTAAAGATCTCCGATGCCGCCTTGGATGCGGCAGCCAAGCTGGCCGACCAGTACATCTCCGACCGGTTCTTGCCAGATAAGGCCATCGATTTGATCGACGAGGCTGCTTCGCGGGTGCGCCTGATCAACTCTCAACTGCCCCCGGCGGCGCGGGAGCTGGATCAAGAGTTGCGGCGAGTGCTCAAGGAGAAAGACGCTGCGGTGCGGGCCCAGAACTTCGACAAGGCTGGTGAGCTGCGGGATCGGGAGATGGAGATCAAGCAGCAGATCCGCGCCATTGCCGCTGCCAAAAAAGCCGAGGAGAGCAGCCGCAGCGAAATGCCTGAGGTAACCGAAGAGGACGTGGCCCAAGTGGTCAGCGCCTGGACGGGGGTGCCGGTGGCCAAGCTGACCGAGAGCGAGTCAGTGAAGCTGCTGAACATGGAAGAAACCCTGCACCAGCGCATCATCGGCCAAGACGAAGCGGTGCGGGCCATCTCCCGGGCCATCCGCCGCGCTCGGGTGGGGCTGAAAAATCCCAACCGCCCCATCGCCAGCTTCATCTTCTCCGGCCCGACGGGGGTGGGCAAAACCGAGCTGACCAAGGCTTTGGCAGCTTACTTCTTCGGTTCTGAGTCGGCCATGATCCGCCTCGACATGTCGGAATACATGGAGCGGCACACGGTCAGCAAGCTGATCGGATCCCCGCCGGGCTATGTGGGCTACAACGAGGGAGGTCAGCTCACCGAGGCGGTACGCCGTCGCCCCTACACGGTGGTGCTCTTCGACGAGATCGAGAAGGCGCACCCGGATGTGTTTAACCTATTGCTGCAAATCCTGGAGGATGGCCGCCTGACCGATGCCAAAGGCCGCACGGTGGACTTCAAGAACACCTTGTTGGTGATGACCTCCAACATCGGCTCGAAGGTCATCGAGAAGGGTGGTGGCAGCCTCGGCTTTGAGTTCAACACCAACGATGAGGATGCCAACTACAACCGCATCCGCAACCTGGTGAACGAAGAGCTGAAGCAGTACTTCCGTCCGGAGTTTCTCAACCGCGTGGACGAGATCATCGTCTTCCGCCAACTGACCAAGGACGAAGTGAAGCAGATCGCCGACATTCTGCTCAAGGAAGTGTTTGACCGCATGACGGAGAAGAAAATCCGCCTTACGGTCAGCGACCGCTTCAAAGACTTGGTGGTGGAGGAGGGGTATAACCCCAGCTACGGGGCACGCCCGCTGCGCCGCGCCATCCAACGCCTGCTGGAAGACATCCTGGCGGAAGAGATCCTGACTGGGCATGTCCGGGAGGGATCGGAGGTGCTCATCGATGTGGATGAGGAGCGCAAGCCCAAGGTGCTGGTCACGGAGCCGGAGCGGGTTCTCTTGCCTCAAGGGGCGGAGTAAAGCTGGCTTTGAGAGGTCCTCAGACTGCAAGGGATCCGTTGGGATGCTGCGGATCCCTTGTGGTCCTCAAGTGTTGTTTTTCTGGTGTTTTTCAGTTGAACAGACCCAGGCGTAGGAGATCTCTGGCATGGTGCAATCGACCTACTACTACTATGGCGGCGCTCCGGTTCGTACCCCACCCCCAGATTTGGCTTCGCTGCTGCTGCAGGAGCGCATTGTCTACCTGGGCTTGCCCCTTGCAGAGGAGTCGAATGCCAACGTCACCAAGCTGATCATCGAGCAACTGCTGTATCTGCAGTACGAGGATCGGGAAAAGCCGATCAAGATGTACATCAACTCGACGGGCACCTATAACTACGACACAGCGGCCTTTGCCATTCTGGACACCATGAACTACATCAAGCCGCCTGTGCATACTATCTGCATCGGCAATGCCATTGGGATGGCGGCCATGTTATTGGCAGCAGGAGCCAAAGGATTTCGGGCCAGTCTGCCCAATGCCACGATCGTGCTCCACCAGCCCTATGGGGGCACCCGTGGACAGGCCAGCGACATCGAAATTCGCACCCGCGAGATTCTGACTTTGCGCAACATGATGCTGGAGCAACTGTCCCGCAGCACGGGCCAGCCTATGGAGCGCATCAAGAAGGACACGGAGCGGCTATTTTTCATGACACCAGAGGAAGCCAAAGCCTACGGCCTCATCGATCAGGTGTTGACCAGTTCCAAAGTCTTGCCGAGGTTGGCAGCAGCCAAAAACTAAAGCAGAGGGATCCGTCGATGGTTCAAGTTCCCGTACAGCCTTTGACGGTGGGGGAGTACCTACGCCTCACGGACGGGCTTTATGAAGGACGGGTTGAACCTGAAGACGGGTCCATTCGGGAAGCCGAGGAGCGTATGGACACCCTCATTGAGCTGTTTCTGGTTGCGGAATTGCCCAAGTTTTTGCCCATCCAACGCCTGAGCTTGGGCCAAGTTGAGGTCGAAGTGCCCGCAGCCAAGGCTCGGTTGCGCAATCCAGAGGTGATGGCTTTGCATCCCGCTATGTGAGCTTGCTGGGAAACGGTTGCGGAATCCTTGCCTGCACATGCCCCTGCCGCTGTTGGTGGTGGAAGTCGTTTCCCCCGGAGTAGACAATGAAAAACACGATGATCAAGACAAGCGCAAAGATTACGCTGCCCGTGGGATCCCAGTGGATCCAGCCAAGCAGTCCGTTTCCGCGGTGCGCTGGGTTGGCGGAGAATACGAAGGCGAGGTCAAAACTGGATCTGGACGCATTGTTTCCTCGGTTTTGCCCCAGCTGGATTTGAGCGCGGAAGATATCTTACAAGCGCGTCGTTCTGTGTTTCATACTTTGCCAGGAGAAACTTATGCCGATTGGAGTGCCTCGGGTTCCCTACCGTTTGCCCGGCGAGCCCTATAGCCAGTGGATTAGCCTTGACGATCGCCTGTACCAAGAGCGGATTTTGTTTATCGGCGAGCCCATTGACGATAGCTTGGCCAATACCATCGTGGGGGTGATGCTCTACCTCAACTCGCAGGATCCGCAAAAGGACATTGTGATGTACATCAATTCTCCCGGTGGCTCTGTGACGGCGGGCATGGCCATCTACGACACCATGAACCACATCAAGCCAGATATCGTTACGGTTTGCGTGGGCCAAGCAGCTTCAATGGGAGCCTTTTTGCTGGCTGCCGGCACTAAGGGAAAACGGTTTGCCCTGCCCCACTCCCGTATCATGCTTCACCAACCTTCCCTGGGCACAATCCAAGGCCAAGCCAGCGACATTGAAATTCGCGCCCGCGAAACGCTGCGGGTCAAACGGCGCATGAACGAGATCTTGGCACAAACCACCGGCCAGCCGCTGGAGAAAATCGAGCGGGATGTGGAGCGAGACTTTTACCTCTCGGCCACAGAAGCTCAGGCTTACGGCATCGTGGATCGGGTGATCCAAGAGCGCTCGGAAGCCATGGCCAGCTAAAGGGATCCCCCCCTTTCCCCCAGCAACAGGTCGAGGGGTTGGGAAAGGTTGGGAGGGATCCCTTCAAGGGGTGGAGTTCAGTGGACAACGCTAGGAGAACCGGTCGGATGGGCCAACGGCTCTGGAGTGCAGGACTGGGCTGCTGCGCGGGTCTGCTGCTGCTTTGGCCGGAAGCTTGGGCACTGCCCCCTGCCGATGAGATCCCGGAAGAGGTGCTGCGGGCGCAGCCAGATTTGCGGGCTCGCTCTCCGGTCGATAATCAGCCCCTCACCGCCGACGAAGCTCTAGAACTCCAGGAAGCCTTGGCAGCTCGGCCCAAAACCGGATCCGTCTCCCCCGAGGTGGAACGGCTGATCTTTTTGCTCAGGCTGCGCAAAGGATTTCGAGATCTGTTGCCTTTTTTGTTCCCCTGACTGTTTTCTGGCCCTCACCCCCTGTCCCTCTCTCCCCAAGGGCGAGGGGAAGAGGCCGGTGGGATCCCTTTTTGGTAGCGGTAGGGTCCGGCGCGGGATCCCCAGGTTTGTTGGCCAGTGGCGGCGTCAAAGCCCCGATCCCAGGTGATGAATTCGCTGGGGGTGAGGTCGAACTCGATGTGGATATAGGTGCTATCCCCGGGGTTCAGACGACATTCTCCGCCTGGCAGCATTTCGCCGTGGTAGCAGTCTGGGCGCTTTTCCACCAAAATGCGACAACCGGGCAAATGCTCCAGGTCGGCCAAGGAGAGCTGCGCCAAGCGCTGCGGATCCTGAGAGGCACCTGCCCAAGCTGCTTGATCCCGCAATTTGTAGTTCTCGATCCGCAAGGGATCCCCCAATACCTGGAGCACCCGGCTGCGATAAAACTGGCCCGGCGTGTGCTGGTTAAATTGCTCGGTAAAAAAGCCGATCCCCTCCGAGAACAGGTGGGGAAGGCGCACGTACCAAAGGCTGACCGGCACAAACCACACCGGCTCTGCCATCGCCTGGGTGCGGTTGCTGTAGTAGCCCTCCAGCCAGTTGGCCAGGGTGTGCAAGTCGGAAGCGGATTTTTCGTCTACCATAGGGAGCTATGACAAAACTTACCCCCAGCTCTAGCTATAGCATTGCCCTGCGCATTCGCCTGCTCAACCAGCCGGGAGCCCTAGCCCGCGTCACCCAGGCCATTGCGGAAGTGGGAGGCAGCCTCAGCCAGATCGATCTCATCCACCAATCCCCTGCGGAGACGGTACGGGAGATCGCGGTGGATGCCGTCAGCAGCGAGCATGCTCAGCAAATTTACGCCGCCGTTGCCTCCTTGGCCAATGTGAAGGTGGAGCGGGCGGTGGACCGCACCTTTGAGCTGCACCGCGGGGGAAAGCTGCAGGTGGTGGCCAAAAGCCCCCTGGAGAGCGCCGCCGATCTGGCCATGGCCTACACGCCGGGGGTGGGGCGGGTTTCCCTAGAAATTGCTGCCAACCCCGCCGCGGTCTATGAGTACACCATCAAGGGCAACAGTGTAGGCATTGTAACCGATGGCAGTGCGGTGCTGGGCTTGGGGAATGTCGGCCCGGAGGCAGCTTTGCCGGTGATGGAGGGGAAGGCGGCGCTGTTCAAGCGCTTTGCCGATATCGATGCCTTTCCTCTGTGCCTGGCCACTCAGGAGGTGGGGGAAATTGTAGAGACGGTGGTGCGCCTGGCGCCGGGATTTGGCGGCTTTAACCTGGAAGACATCAGCGCCCCTCGCTGCTTTGCCATTGAGTCTCAGCTCAAGGCCCGCCTCAACCTGCCGGTGTTTCACGACGATCAGCACGGCACCGCCATTGTGGTGCTGGCGGCGCTGCTGAATGCCCTGAAAGTGGTGAAAAAGAGCCTAGACGAGGTGCGCATTGTCCTCAACGGGGCCGGGGCAGCCGGCATTGCCGTGACGCAACTGCTGCGGCGGGCCGGGGCAGCCCACATCCTGGTCTGCGACCGCCAAGGGATCCTCAGCCGCTCCCGTTCCGATCTCACCCCCGAGAAGGCGGCCATTGCCGTCGAGGAGAAGGGATCCCTGGCGGAAGCCTTGGTGGGAGCGGATGTGTTTATTGGGGTGAGCGTGGCCAATGCCCTGACAGTGGAGATGGTAGAAAAAATGGCACCGGATCCCATCGTCTTTGCCCTGGCCAACCCGGTGCCCGAGATCCAGCCGGAGCTGGTGGGCAATCGGGTGGCAGTGATGGCCACGGGCCGCAGCGACTACCCCAACCAAATCAACAACGTGCTGGCCTTTCCGGGCGTGTTTCGCGGCGCCCTCGACTGCCGCGCCAAGCAGATCAACACCGAGATGTGCCTGGCTGCCGCTCAAGCCATTGCTGCCTTGATCCCTGCCGAAGAGTTGGATCCCCAGTGGATCATCCCCTCGGTCTTCGACGGGCGGGTGGTTCCTCAGGTGGCCGCTGCGGTAATCCAGGCTGCCCGCCAAACCGGCGTGGCCGGGATCCCTTGAGGGCTACCTAGGGCACCAGGTGACAAGCCACAAAATGCCCCGCGCTCACCTCGCGAGAGGCCGGGGGTGGATCTTGACGGCACGCCTCTGTTACCCAAGGGCAGCGGGTGTGGAAGTTGCATCCTTTGGGCGGGTTGACCGGGCTAGGCACATCGCCCTTGAGGATGATCCGCTTGCGCCTGGCTTCCACTTCCGGGTCGGGAATGGGAACTGCCGAGAGCAGTGCCTGGGTATAGGGATGGAGAGGATTTTGGTAAATCTCGTCGCGATCCGCCAGCTCCACCACCTTGCCCAAGTACATCACCGCCACCCGGTCGGAAATGTGGCGCACCACGCTCAGGTCATGGGCGATGAACAGATAGGTGAGGCCGAACTGCTCTTGCAAAGACTGCAGCAAGTTAATCACCTGGGCCTGAATCGACACGTCCAAAGCCGAGATCGGCTCATCACAGACAATAAAATCCGGCTTCAAAGCCAAGGCACGGGCAATGACAATCCGCTGCCGTTGCCCGCCCGAAAACTCGTGGGGATAGCGGTTGACAAAGTTGGCATTGAGGCCGACCACCTCCAGCAGCTCCCTGACCCGCTCCTGCTGCGCTTTGCCCCCGGCCACCCTAAAGACTGTCAGGGGCTCCCCCACAATTGCCCCCACCGTCTGGCGGGGATTCAGAGCGGCATAGGGATCCTGAAACACCATCTGCATGCGTTGCCGCATGCGGCGCAGCTCTTCCGGGCTGAGCTGGGTCAGATCGACACCCCCAAAATACACGTTCCCGGCGGTGGGCCGATATAACTGCAAAATGGCTCGCCCAAGGGTGCTCTTGCCACAGCCCGATTCTCCCACCAGCCCCAGGGTTTCTCCCCGCCGCACCGCAAAACTCACCCCATCCACCGCCTTGACGGATCCCACCTGTCGTTGCAGGATTAGCCCCCGCCGAATGGGAAAATGCACTTTTAGGTTTTCGACGCGCACCAAGGTGGCTTGGCCGGTCTCAGGTGGGCAAGCATCGACAGAGGCGCTGGCCGGGAAAGAAGGGGGGTCAACCATGGGCCGTCCTCTCCAGCGATTCACCGTCCCCGCCGACACCGGCCACTGACCGCAGATGGGCTTTTCCTTCCGGCTTTACCCAGCAAGCCACCGCATGCTGGGATCCAACGGACTCCAGCTCTGGATTTTCGCTCCAGCAGCGGTCGATGACGAAGCGACAACGGGCCGCAAACGGACAACCCTTGGGATAGTTGACCAAATCCGGGGGCATGCCCTCAATGGGCTGCAGCTTTTCGCGGCGGCGCTCATCCAGGCGGGGGATGCTCTGCAGCAGGCCGATGGTGTAGGGATGACGGGGATTTTTGTAAAGCTGGTGCAACGGAGCTTCTTCCACAATCTGGCCGGCGTACATAACCAAGATCCGGTCGGCCAGGCCCGCCAAAAAGGCCAAATCATGGGTAATCCAGATAATCGCCATGCCGATCTCCTCGCGCAAGGCTTTGATCAACTCCACAATCTGGGCTTGGATCGTCACATCCAAGGCGGTGGTGGGCTCATCGGCAATCAACAGCTTTGGGCGGCAGGACAGGCCCATGGCAATCATCACCCGCTGCCGCATCCCCCCGGAGAATTGGTGGGGATAGTGATCCACCCGCTCGGCTGCTGCCGGGATCCCAACCATTTGTAACAGTTCAATAGTCCGCTGCCGTGCTTGGGCAGGAGTCATGCCCAGGTGCAACTGCAGAGCCTCGGCAATTTGTTGGCCCACTCGCAAGACAGGGTTCAAGGAGGTCATGGGGTCTTGAAAGATCATGGCGATCTGGTTGCCCCGGATGCGCCGCATTTCCGATTCTTTCAGCTTGAGCAGGTCTTGGCCGGCAAACAGCACCTCGCCCCCCACAATTTTGCCCGGCGGTGTTGGGATCAGCCGCATCACCGAGAGCATGGTGACACTTTTGCCGGATCCCGATTCCCCCACAATGCCCAGAGTTTCCCCCTCGTCCACGTGAAAGCTGGAACCGTTGACGGCCTTCACCACTCCATCCTGGGTATAGAACCGCGTTTCCAGCCGCCATACTTCTAACAATCGCGCCATGCTCCTGGGATCCTTGTCACCGCTACAGCAAAGGAAAAGGATTTCCCCTTATATGGCGAATTTTTCCAGAAAAATCCAGCATCCCTTAGAACCATTTAGACACAAACCAATTCAAGCTCAATCCCGACCGAGTTCAAGTCCAACCCTAAAGAGGAGCAGCACCTAAGGGTTGACGAAACCCTGCCACCATTCTTGCTCATCTCTACAGACATTTGCGTATCCATTTGCACCAAACGGGGGAACCCCATTCCCAGCAATCCAACCCTCTAGGGCTCTGCAAGCGGGATCTGGCAATACTGTGTAACGAATTACAGAAAAATCCCGTCCATCTGCTACCTTGCTGAAACCTAAACCTAAAAGAGGTCTTGATTGAGGCAAACCCTCATCCAACAAAGTTGACCTCAATCGGACCGCCGGGGGGGAACCTTACCCGGTTCTTGCCAGTCAAAGGCTGAAAATCTCTGGGATGACTTGGAGGCCATAGCGCCAGTCCCCTAGCTGAGTCTGTTTACAAGAGGTAAGTGTAAATGTCTTTTCATCCTTTCCAACGTCTGAGACTGCGGTTGGTCAAGCTGCGGCTGTGGTTGATTCCCCTGTTTGTGGTGGGAGGGTTGCTGGTTCACCAGCATTGGATACCCGTCCAGGCCCAAGCCGACGACACCCTGCGGTTGCTGTACTGGCAAGCGCCAACTCTGCTTAACCCTCACCTCTCCACAGGAACCAAAGACTTTGAAGCCAGCCGCTTGGTCTATGAGCCTCTGGCCAGCTTTGATGCCCGTGGTGAAATGGTGCCTTTTTTGGCAGCAGAAATCCCCAGCATTGAAAACGGCGGCGTTGCCAAAGATCTGACCTCTGTCACCTGGAAGTTGAAGAGCGGGGTCACTTGGGCGGATGGAGAACCCTTCACCGCTGAAGATGTGGTCTTCACCTACGAGTACGTTTCCAACCCAGAAGTGGGGGCGATTACCTCCGAATACTATGCCGATGTTGCCTCGGTGGAAGCTGTGGATCCGACCACGGTGAAAATCACCTTCAAAAAGCCGACGGTGGCTTGGTTTGTGCCCTTTGTCGGCAGCAACGGCATGATCATTCCCAAACATATCTTCAAAGACTACAACGGCCCTAACTCCCGCGAGGCCCCTGCCAACCTGGCCCCCATTGGCACTGGCCCCTACATTACCGAAGAGGTGAGGCCAGGGGATGTGATCGTCTATGTGGCCAACAAGAACTTTCGGGAAGAGGGCAAGCCCTTCTTCAAGCGCGTGGAATTGAAGGGAGGTGGAGATGCCACCTCTGCGGCACGGGCGGTGCTGCAAACCGGCGATGCCGACTATGCCTGGAACACCCAGGTAGAAGCTGCAGTGCTCGCTCAGCTAGAGGCTACAGGCATTGGTCGGGTCATTCCCAAGCCTGGCCCGAGCATGGAGCGGATCGTTATCAATTTCTCCGACCCCAACGTAGAGAAAGACGGGCAACGCTCCCACAAGGATGTGCCCCATCCGTTCCTGACGGACTTGAACGTGCGCAAAGCCCTGAGCCTGGCTGTGGATCGGCAAACCATCGCCGATCAGATCTACGGCGTGGCCGGTACCCCCACCAATGACTACGTGTTATCTCCCGAAAACCTGCGGGCCAACGCTCCCTGGGAATTCAACCTGGAGAAAGCTGCAGCGCTGCTGGATGAAGCCGGTTGGGTAGATAGCAACAACAACGGCATTCGGGACAAAGGTGGTGTAGAGATGCGCATGGTTTTCCAAACCTCTGTTAACCCGGTGCGCCAGAAAACTCAGGAGATCATCAAGCAAGACTTCAGCAAGATCGGCATCGACCTGGAGCTGAAGAGCATCGATGCCAGCATCTTCTTCGACAGCGAACCCAACAACCCCGACAACCTGGGCCACTTCTACGCTGACCTACAGATGTACACCACTGGCAACGATAACCCGGATCCGACGAGTTACCTGCGCCGTTACCTTTGCGAGGAGATTGCCCAGAAAGAAAACAACTGGGCCAAGTCCAACGACTCCCGCTATTGCAACCCCACCTACGACGCCATGTTTGCCGAGCTGGTGGCGATGACCGATGCCAAAGAACGGGAGGAGCAGATCAAGAAAATGAACAACTTCCTGACAGTAGAAGATGTGGCGGTGATTCCTTTGATCGACCGCTCCAGCCCGGCGGCAGCGGCCAACAGCCTGGAAGGGATCGATCTCACCCCCTGGGATCTGGAACCTTGGAACATCAAAGATTGGACTCGCAAGTCCTAGGGGATCCTGTCGGGGAGGGGCGGGGGTGAGGGAGGGATCCCTTGCCTCTTTTTTTCCTCTCTGGGCAAGAAAGGCTTTCCCCTAACATTTTGCTGCCAACATCCCTACCATGATGGCATTGCTTTCATTTTTGTCTCTTTGCCTTTATGACGCGCTACTTGATTAATCGCCTGTTGATCTCCATTCCCACCTTGCTGGCCATCAGCATCGTGGTGTTTGCCATCTTGGCTTTGGCACCTGGGGATCCCATGGCAGAATTTGCCACCAATCCTGCCATCACTGCGGAAGTACGGGAGAACATTCGCCGTTCTTTGGGGCTAGATCAGCCGATTTACATCCGCTATGTGAAGTGGCTGTGGGCTTTTATGCAGGGGGATATGGGCTTTTCTTTTACCAGCCGCAGCCCCGTGTTGAACTTGATTTTGCAACGGTTGCCCACCACTCTTTGGATAGTTGGCACTGCATATATTATCGGCGCATTGCTGGCGGTGCCTTTGGGCGTGATCTCTGCCCTGAAGCGCTACACCCTCTTCGACCAAGTGGTGACGACGCTGGCTTTTGTTGGCTTTTCCTTGCCCACCTTTTTTACGGGTATTTTGTTCATCATCATTTTCAGTGTGCAACTGCGCTGGTTCCCCTTCATCTACAACAGCACGCTGCGGGTAACCGATTGGGCAAGTTTTGTGGCCCAGGTGCGCCAATCGATCATGCCTGTGACAGTCTTGGTGTTGTTCCAGGCAGCGGTGCTGATGCGCTTTGTGCGAGCCTCAATGCTGGAGCAAATGAACCGGGATTACGTGCGGACGGCCAGGGCCAAAGGCTTGCAAGAATGGGTGGTGGTGAATCGGCACATTTTGCGCAATGCCTTGATCCCGGTGGTAACCCTGGTGGCCCTGGATATTCCATCCGTGTTTACCGGAGCGCTGGTTACAGAGCAGATTTTTCGCGTACCTGGGATCGGCGCTTTGTTGGTGGATTCCATCTTCCGGGGCGATACGCCGGTGGTGATGGCCATCACCTTTATCTACGCCATCTTGATCGTGATTTTCAATTTGGTGGCGGATATTCTCTACAGCATTTTGGATCCGCGGGTGCAGTATACCCGCTAGGGATCCGGCTCTTCAACAATCTTTCACCCTCAAACTTCTAGAGGTGTCCGATGTCTGCTTCGATCCCTGCTCCCCCTCAAGCCAACGTTCAGGAACGCCCCCCGCGTACCCTGTGGGGGGATGCCTGGCGGCGCTTTCGTCGGGATAGGCTGGCCCTGTTTGGGACGGCCACCTTGCTGCTCATCATCTTGGGATGTGTGGTGGGCCCGCTGATCTACACAGCTTCCCCCAGCCAGATCGACTTTTCTCGTTCTCAACTGCCCCCCAGTTGGGCCCATCCCTTTGGCACCAACGACCTGGGACAAGATGTCTTGGCGCGGGTGTTGCGCGGCGGGCGAGTATCGCTTTCAGTGGGCATTACTTCAATGCTGGTGGCCATTACGATGGGCACCTTGATCGGGGCGATATCGGGGTTTTATGGGGGTTGGATCGATGTGGCCCTGATGCGGTTTACGGATTTGTTTCTCTCCTTGCCGCAATTGCCGCTGTTGTTGTTGGTGATCTTTCTGTTTCGAGAGAGCTTGCGACGCTTGGCAGGGCCAGAAACGGGGATTTTTATCCTGGTGGTGCTGGTGATCGGCAGCTTGAATTGGATGTCGGTGGCGCGGCTGGTACGGGCCAGCTTCTTGAGCGTGCGGGAAATGGATTTTGTCTTGGCGGCTCGCGCCATTGGGGCTCCGGCCCGTCGGCTGATCTGGGTGCATATTTTCCCCAATGTGCTCAGCCCTGTGATTGTGGCGGCGACGCTATCAGTAGGGACGGCGATCATCACCGAGTCAACGCTGAGCTTCTTGGGGCTGGGGTTCCCGCCGGATGTGCCCACTTGGGGCAGATTGCTCTTCGATGCCCGCAATTACCTGGAGCAAGCGCCCCACATGGCCTTCTTCCCCGGACTGATGATTTTTTTGACCGTGCTGAGCATCAATTTTGTCGGGGATGGATTGCGAGATGCCTTGGATCCGCAAATGCGGCAACGGTGAAGTTCGTTGTTTTTCCTTCTGATTTTTTGAAACTTAACAAAGCTCCAAAGGACTCCTCCTCAAAATATTATACTATATAGAATTTTTGTATTTCTTTCACGATTCTGGCATCAGCGGTTATCCTTAGTTCCAACTCCTTCTCGCCCAACGCTCTCTGTTGTCATGGCTAAGCCCTTTAACGTCCACATCGTTACTGCTCTCGCGGCTGCCGCCATTGCCTCTCTGCCTCAGCCAGCTTTTAGGAGAGCTCTCACGGTGGCTCTTGTAGCAGGAGCTGGCAGTGTAGCGGCTCAGAAAGTAGAGCGTAACAAATCACTGGCAGGATCCCAGGCTCAAAGAGGTCAGGTTGTCTTAGAGCTGCCTCGTCCTTCCTTTGAGCAATTTCAGGAAACGGAGGATCAGCTTCTACAGAAGGATGAGGAAACCCAGAGACAGGCACCAGAGCAGCTACGAAGCGCTCAGGCAGAGAACCTGGAACCGGGGAATCAAGCTGCACAAAAAGAGGAAGAGATCCAAAGACTGTTAGTGGATCTGCAAAAATGGCGGCAGTCCGCTACAAATTTGTCTCAGCAAGTTCAGGAAAAAGAGCATCTGCTGCGTAGTAAGCAAGACGAACTTGCACAGCTACAAGCTCGGCTTCAGCAGAGCAATGAGCAAATCCAGGCTCTGAAAGCGCAACTGGCTCAGCAGGCTCATTCGATTGAAAAGCTTCAGCTCCAGGAGCAGAGAATCAGGGATCTCTCTCAGCAAATAGAAGAAAGGAAGCAGCAACTACGCAATTACGAAAGCCAGCTCTCTGAACTACAAGCTCAGCTCCAGCGGAAGAACGAGCAAGTCACAAGCCTGGAAGCTCGGGTAGCTGAGCAAAACTGCCTGATTGAGAAGCTCCAACTCCAAGATCAAAGAGCCAGGGATCTCTTTCAGCAAATTGAGGAGAAAGAACAGTGGCGGCAAAGTTACGAAAGGCAGCTTTCAGATCTGCGACGCCAGCTTCAACAGAAAGATGAAAAACTACAAGAATTAGAGATAGAACTAGAAGACCGGAACCAAAAGATCAAGAGTCTTGAAGAGGAGAGAGATTTTCTTAATTTAAGTGTAGAAGGTTTTCAAAAGACTCTGTCTGTGCAGTACCAATGCAAAGGGGATAAACGTTACAGAGAGCAGATCTTATCAGAATGTGATATAGTATTAAGGCTAGAAAATGAGAGAGACTTTTACCCATAAGAGGCTAAGAGCTTTATCCTGGAAATTCTACGCAGGGCAATTAACCAAGTGCACCAAGAAAGTCGAGTTCAGCATATCCTTAAAGACTTAATCCAGAGTAACGATGCATGTGAGGGCGACAGTTGCCGCCAAAGCATTAGAGAATTTGTAGACCACTGGTTTTGTGACTACCGAAAATGGAGTAATCGTGCCGAAAAAGAGCTTCAGAATTTTGGTTTTGAGCTTGTTTCAGAATCCCCTCACATCAAGATTTGCTTTTATGGGGATCGACGTTATTTGATTACCCTGTCTAAGACTGCTGGAGATTGGCGTGCCGGTCTTGAAATCGCTCATGATATTCGCAACAAAATCTTCGGCCTATAGACTGAGTAAAGCCGATTGCAGACTTATTTCTCATTCAAAGGATAGAGATCCCACTGGTTACAGACCTTGCCCGAAAAAATCACACTCAGTCTTGATAGGCTGGAGCTGACACCCGAGCGCCAGGGATCCCTGCCATGTTCTACTTACCGGTCTCGCTGTTGTTGTTTGTAGTGCTGTTGCTGCTGCTGCCGCTGGTTTGGTTGGGGTTGGCGGTGGATGTGGTGGCGCTGGCGGTGGGAAAGCTGGGGTTCTCCCGGGAGGGAGCGCTGTTACTGCTGCTGGCCATCCTGGTGGGCAGCTCGGTCAATATTCCCCTCTATCGGGTGAAATGCGAGGTGACGCTGGTAGAAGACCTAGCTAGCTTGTGGATGCGGCAGTTCTGGGGGATCCCTTTGACCAAGCTTTCCCAGGAGACGGTGATTGCCTTAAACGTGGGCGGGGGGCTGATCCCGGTGCTCTTGGCCCTATACCAATTTGGGCGGGCCGATAGCGTGCTGATCCTGGCGGTAACGGCGCTGGTAACCTTGGTCAGCTACTATGCTTCCCACGTGGTGCCCGGGATCGGCATTCAGATGAATCCTCTAATTGCCCCAGCTACAGCAGCCTTGGCCGCTCTGTTTTGGGCAGGGGACCAGGCACCGGCAGTGGCCTTTGCTGGTGGAGTTTTGGGCACGGTGATCGGGGCAGATCTCCTGCATCTGCCAGAAGTCCTGCGGCGCAATTGCTCAGGCATTCTCAGCATTGGCGGGGCCGGGGTTTTCGATGGTATTGCCCTCTGTGGCTTGTTTGCCCTGCTGCTGAGCTAAACCAGCAAATAGGTAAGGGAAAGGGTGATGGATTGGGCGGGATCCAGCCAACGCAAGTCGGGATCCCCTAAGGACTCCGTCCCGCTGGCGCGATCGGAGGCACGCTGAGTCAACTCCTCGAGGAGCGTTTGCGTCCATTCCAGCGGCCCATTGAGCAACATCGGCGAACGGGCTACCCCCAGTTTGCGGGCCATAGCCTTGAGGGCTTCCAAGCTGGCGGACAGGGGGCGGGTGCTGGCCACAAACAACAGCTCCGTCAGCCCTTGGGCATGACAGGTGAGCAAGTCAGAGCTCACAGCAGAGCGCAGCTCCCCATCGACTTCCGGCAAGGGTGGCAAAGTTAAACTGCCCTTGGCTTCCAGGCGAAGAGGTGCGGCCAAGTTGTCCTGAGGCGTGGGGGCAAGCAGGTGCAGTTGTCCGGTCGGATCGATCAGCAACAGGTAGCCGTAGAGATCTTGCTCGCTGTTGTTGCGAAGGGTGAGATGCAAGGGATCCCCCCGCATAAACCGCTGCATACCCACCTCAGCAGGAGCAGAGGCTACAGACTGGACAAGGCGTGCTGCCAACGGGGGAGCTAAGGACTCCGTCCCGCTGGCGCGATTGGCAGCTTTACCTTTGACGGCCAACTCCGCCACCACTGCCAAGGAAGAGGAAACAGCATTGAGAGTGGTGCGCAAACGTTTGGCAGCCAGCAGATGGGCAAGACGGGGAGCTAACCGCTGGACGGCCATTGCTGCGGCTTCTCCTGCCGGGCCACAAGAATTCAGGAGCAATTCTCGCCCCGGCCAGAACAGGCTGTAGCTGTTCACTTCCAGAGGCTTGAGCAGGGTGTCCGACCGTTCGCGCCAGCGGGACGGAGTCCTAAAAGCAGCGGCCATTTCCGGGGTGATGCGGCCCAACAAACAGTCCACCTGTCGCTCGCGGGGGTTGGCCGTTTCCATCCAGCTATAGCCGGCAATGGCATTGGTCAGATCCACCTTTTCGATGCGGCCCAGGTTCTCTTCTAGGCCAACCAAAAGCTTGAGCGTGCTGGAGAGGCCGCGCAGCTGCTCCCGCAAAGGTGTGCCCACAGGGGGAAACTGCCCTTCCGGGCTGGCCACCTGAACCTGAGCCAACAGCCCACTTCGAGAACGCACCAGCAGCGGCGTCGGCGAAGAGGCGGAAGGATCGGCGGGAATGGGAGCCAAGAGAGTACCTGGCTGCAAACCACACAGCGCCGCCGATGGGATCCCGCCTAACCACACCTGAGCCCGATTTCCCTTCACTTCTTGAACTACCCCGCTGACCCCTGCCGGTGTGGGCATGAGAAAATAGGGGTGGATGTGTCGAGCAGTGTCTTTGCCTTCCAAGGTGGGGCGTTGGCAGGCGAAGAGGCCCAGCTCTCGCCGGCTAACCACTTGGTTAAAGGCCACCAGCAGACGAGTGGCAGGCGTGGTTTCCCACAGGTACTGCGTCAGCAGATAGGTGAGTACCCCAGCATAGAATCCCGGCCAAGCGGCTTCTGCTGCCAAGTCTTGCGGGGTGGTGGCCGAAATCAGCAAGCCCTTGGGCGGAGACGGCCAAACCCGCTGGGGTTCCGAGGAGTCTGGGATGGCGGCTGGGGGACGGGAACGCAGTTGCAAGTTGCCTCGCACCGACGGCGAGACATAGGTAAAGCCACAGTCCAGAAGGGTGGTGATCTGGGCAGTGCCCAAGCCTTCCAAAAGCCGGAAAAAGCTGTCTAGCTCCATTGCTGCCACTCCCTCAGAGCTAGACAACAGCAGCACCGGCTGCCAACAGTTGGGCGCGGATCCCAGCCGCCACTGGCCATAGCCGCTAAACTGCACCACTACCGTTTCAGCCGTGTGACCTTGACCCCCCAAGTGCTCTGCAAAGGCCGATTGGATCCCAGCCGGCGTGGCTGCCCCATCGGTAAGGGTGAGAATGTCTGCCGGGTCAAAACCAAAGCGATAGAGGAGTAGCTCCCGCTGCAACTCCACATCTGTCAAACACCCTTGTAGCGCGGATCCCTCGCCAAGGTAGCGGTTAATACCGATGAGAACAGCCAGCTTGCGGGAGCCAGCCGCCAAAGCTTGCCCATATCGCTCAGCCCGGCCCCTCAACCAGCCAGGGGATAGGCCAAGACCGGCAGCAACCAGGAGGAGTTTTTGCAGAAAAGACCGCCTTTCCATGTTGACCCTCTGGGCTGACCCCCGGCCCAACGACTACCTCATCGGCCAGCGAGCCACAGCTAAACTTTGCACTGGAATCTGTTGCTGCCTATTTCAGGATATCCCCATCCACACAGCTTTTTCGCGAGATCGGGTGACAGTTTTTGGCGTTTTCTTTGCATTCCTTAGCAAACCCCCGCTACTTCCCAGGGGGGATCCCACGGCAGCGCTCTTCTATCAGACAACGGGGAAAGTGGGAGCAGAAGCCCGGTGAAGTCAGTACTCAGCGGTTTAGAAAATAGGGCAAGTGAGCCCCACGCTCCGGCCAATGGAAGCGGACGAAGGGAACCAAAATGAGCCCAGCCATCGCCAGACAGCACAGGCCAAAGTAGAGGTGAAAGACCCCAATCGGAGCGGCTGGTTCTGGGCTTCCTCCTGCCAGGGATCCCAGCGCTAAGGCCAAGAGATTGTTCAAGGCATGAGCCAAGACAGGCAAGGTCAGGGAGCGAGTCTGCAGGTAGAACAGGCCCATCACCAGGCCGAACACCGTCAACCCGACGGGGTTGGGGTGCAGCAGGCCAAATACCCCAGAAGAAGCCAGCAGACCTCTGGAGAGGCCCCACTTGAGGCCCCAGCGGTGTAGCAAGATGCCGCGAAACAGCCACTCCTCCGTTATGGGGGCCACCACCCCAATCGAGAGCCAGCGCAACCCCTGATACATCTGCGGCCAGGCCGTTTCCCTATCCTCTTCCCCCAGTGAGTGCAGCATCGACTCCGCCAGCTCTGGTGCAAGCCAAGATATCAGGTAGATCATCAGTAAAGTTGTGCCGATGGAGAGCACTACCAAAGCCGGCACCACCCGCAGCAGGGATCCCCAAGGAATAGCAGCCCGCCAGTTGCCCCACAGCCGTCTCATCTGCAGATGGGCTTGCTGCCCCCGTCGCCAGCTCCAGATACAGGTGAGGACAAATGTAGCGCAATAGACAAAGTCGGCCAGCAGAGGATCGTCAGATGGGAGATGAAACAGCTGGGCCAAGGCGATGGCTCCCAAGCCTACCCCCAGGTTGATCACCAAGAAGGCCAACAGCACGTGGCGCGCCTTAAGGGCTGCAAATCCGGTCACACTCGGCTCGGCAGGCCGTAGAGGGGGAGATCCAGACACAAAGGCAGAGAGCGCGGTTTTCCCATTTTAGGTTTGGCGGGGATCCCCAGAGGTGGGCTGCTGTCAACTCCTCAGGGAGAAGACTGAAGATCCTTATTCCGAAGGTTCGTCCCGCCTTTTCAAGCCCAATCGAGCAGGCCGGTGGCCGCCTCCAAGAGTCGCCAGGCTGAGCCAGCAAGTTAAGATGTGTTACGGAATCCGTTGGGGCATCTATGGGCGCAACACCGTCAACACCGGTAGTGACAACAGCAGCGAGGCAGCATAACTTGGGTTCCGCAGCGGCGGACTCTCCGGTTATGACCATCCCGCCAGCAAATCTGGGAGTGGCACCGGAGTTGAGCCTGCGTTATGACCCAGAACAGTTGGCCAAGCAATATCGAGGGCGCTGGGATCTGGTGGTGCGGCGCCTGTTTCAGTTGATCACCCCCTTTTTGGGCTTGTTGGCCTGGGTGTTTTGGGATCGCTGGCGGGGAGTAGAACTGAAGAATCGCCCGAAACATGCGGCCCGGCTACGGGAGATCCTCACGGAATTGGGGCCGACGGCCATCAAAATCGGCCAAGCCCTCTCCACCCGTCCCGATCTGGTTTCGCCCCTGTTTCTGGAGGAGCTGGCCAAACTGCAGGATGAGCTGCCCCCCTTTGACAATGCCATCGCTTTTGCCCTCATCGAGTCGGAAATCGGCAAACCCGTAGACAAAATCTTTCGAGAAATCAGCCCCGAGCCGATTGCCGCCGCCAGCTTGGGGCAAGTGTACCAGGCCTACTTGCACAGCGGGGAGAAAGTCGCCGTCAAGGTGCAGCGGCCCGACTTGATTGGGCGCATCTCTCTCGACATGTATATTGTCCGCAGCCTGGCCGCCTGGGCCAAACGCACTTTCCGCCGCATCCGCAGCGACCTGGTGGGCATCGTCGATGAGTTTGCCGGGCGCCTCTACGAAGAAATGGACTACACGCAGGAGGGCCGCAATGCCGAGCGGTTCCTGGCGCTGTACCGTCACCCCTCCATCTACGCTCCCAAAATTTACTGGGAGTACACCCGCACCAAGGTGCTGACGATGGAGTGGATTGATGGCATCAAGCTGACTCAGGTTGACAAAATCGCTGCTGCGGGGCTGGATGGACGGCACTTGATCGAGATCGGTGTCAATTGCTCCCTCAAGCAGCTTTTGGAAAATGGCTTTTTCCACGCCGATCCCCACCCGGGCAACCTCTTGGCCATGTACGACGGGCGGCTGGCCTATATCGATTTCGGCATGATGAGCACCATCGCGCCCCATCAGCGCTACGGCCTGATCAAGGCGATTGTGCATTTGGTAAACCGAGACTTTGCCGGGCTGGCCCAAGACTACGTGGACTTGGAGTTCCTGGATCCAGATACCGACCTGACTCCCATCATCCCTGCTCTGGAAGCTGTCTTCGCCGAAGCGATGGGCAAATCGGTCTCCGAACTGAATTTCAAGAGCATCACCGATCGGCTCTCGGGGGTGATGTACAACTTTCCCTTTCGAGTTCCCGCCTACTACGCCTTGATCATCCGCTCTTTGCTCACCCTGGAAGGGATCGCCATCGGCCTGGATCCCAACTTTAAGGTGTTGAGCGTGGCCTATCCCTACGTGGCTCAGCGCCTGCTCACCGACCCGGCCCCGGAGCTGCGCGTATCTCTGCGGGAGCTGCTGTTTAACCAGGGGCAATTTCGCTGGAACCGCCTGGAGAACCTGCTGCGCAACGCCGTCAACAGCGAGGATTTTGACCTGCAGGGATCCCTGGAAAAGGCCGTTGATTTTATCTTTTCTGAGCGGGGCGCTTTCCTGCGGGAGCGCCTAGTGGATGTGCTCTTTTCCAGCTCGGGATCCCAGGGCGGCTCAGATGGCTTGGCTCATTTGCAGCGTCTGTGGGAACTCCTCAGCAGCAACCCAAGCTTTCAGCCGCTGCAGCTTCTGCCGATTGTTGCCAAAGTGGCTGCCAAGCCCGAAGCCCAACAACTGGGCCGTCAATTGGCCTCCCGCTGGTTGCAACGCTCGGCAGCCCGCCTCATCCGCGACCTGCTATTGCCGGATACAGAAAAGCCCAGTTCACCCTCTTCCCTCAACGGGCGTGGCGGGATCCCTGGGCCAGCAACCTCTGCTTCTACCGCTCAACTTCCCCTTCCGGCCTAGCTCAGGTGCTCTTGGGGGGCAGTATCGCTGTTGGGGTTAACAGAGGCCAGAGCCAGCGTAATCCACTCGGAAAATTCATCGCGGCGGAAAACCTGGGGGCGGGAGCGGGGGCCAAAACGCAGCAGGCTGGGCATGCCGTGCTCCTTGAGTCGAGACTGTAGCCAGGTGCCCACACCGGTTTTGCCATCGTTGGGCATTTCGGTTTGGAAGTCACTGTACATCAACAACAACTGGCTGCGAGATTGGAGCACCGCATTCTCTTGAATTAACTTCGGCAAGGAGAGATGGGTGGCTGAGACTGCCCCTTTGCTCCCTTTGGCCGATTCACGACGACGGTCGCGCGGGCGCGGGTTAGTGCTTTCACGGCTCTTGCGGGTTTTGGGTTCACTAGGCATAGAATCTCCTAAACGACAGAGTGCTCCCCAACGGGGGTTAAAGCGGGAACTCGCAGGCCAAAAGCCGAGCCCGCTGTGAAAGTGGCTCGATGGGTACAGTTCTGGAGAATCGCTGAGAAGAGGGACACCTGCTCTTGAGTAAGCGAAGAAGAACTGCGCTGAGCCGGCACGAAAGGCTGGGATCCCTTCGGCGCAACAGCAGTCCACAGCGGGCCGAGCTCCTGCTAATACATCCAAGGCCTGCCCTTGTTTTTCCTGTCGGAGGCCAGTTTGGCTACCACGAATCCGCAGGGCAAGCAAGGCCGGATGTTACCCCTATATTGACTTAAAAATGGGCAAGTGGACAGTCCCTGGCCGAGAATTTAGCTGCTGCGGCGGGAGCTTCGGAAGGAACTAGGCTTGCCCGCCGGTGGCGAGTATCGCTGAGCTACGGGAGCAGCCTCCTACTACACCTGGAAGCGGTTGTTGGTGGTGTCCAAAAAGGAGTTTCACTGACTTACTGAGATACTATGCGCATTGCCATTGTCGGGTTGGGGTTGATTGGCGGATCCCTGGCCCTCAAACTGACCGAAAAGGGATATCCCGTCTGGGGGATAAGCCGCAACCCGGCCACCTGCAAACAGGCTCTGGAACGGGGTGCTGTCCAAGGCTGTGGAACCGAGTTGGCCCAGTTGGCTCGCTTTGATCCGCAAATGGTGCTGATCTGTACCCCTCTGGAGCAGGTGTTGACCACGCTAGCCGCCCTGTTGCCTTATTTGTCGGCAGAAACCGTGGTGAGCGATGTCGGCTCGGTTAAGCAGCCCATCGTTGCTCCGGCAACCGAATTGTGGCCCTGGTTTGTGGGGGGGCACCCCATGGCCGGCAAAAGCCTGCAAGGGATCCAAGCGGCAGAAGCTGACTTGTTTCGGGGGCGGCCCTACGTGCTCACTCCCATCGCCGAGACCCAACCTCAGGCTCTCGATGCGGTGAAAGAACTGATTGCTGCTGTTGGCGCAGAAGCTGTCCTCACGGATCCCGCCCGCCATGACCGAGCGGTGGCCTGGATCAGCCATTTGCCAGTTATGGTCAGCGCCAGTTTGATCGCAGCGGTTAGCCAAGAAGGGGATCCCGCGATTCTGGAATTGGCCCGCACTTTGGCCAGCAGCGGATTCCGCGATACCAGCCGTGTTGGCGGAGGGATCCCGCAATTGGGTTTGGAAATGGCCCGCCACAACCGACAGGCGCTGCTGACTGCCCTGAGCAGCTACCAAGCCCAGTTACGACAGATAGAGCGGTTGATCGATGGCGAAAAGTGGGACGAATTGCTCCTGGTGCTGCAACGAACTCAACAGGAATGGCAGCAGTTCCCGGTCAACCATCCTCGCGAAATTCTCCACAACCTGGGCGGTGGGAATGGATAGCAAAGATATCTTGAACGGGCTCGGGGATCCTTCATGCTACCTTGGGCTTATGTTGACAGATTGAGCTTATGTTGAGCACGGCTCAGCTTTGGCTTTACCAACTGGAACAATGGGCAACTGAGCTGGTTCAGTTTCAACTGCAGCACCTTTCTCCCGTCAGTCTGCTGGTAGTGGGCTTGGCCGGCTTGCTCACCAGTCTTTCCCCCTGCACGTTGTCTATGCTGCCGGTGACCATCGGCTACATCGGCGGCTACACCCCCGCTTCTGAGGAAACGGCTGGGGAAGGGCGGCGGCAAGTTTGGGCTCAATCTTTGGGTTTTGCGGCTGGCGTGGCTTTTACCCTGACCCTGCTGGGTTTGTCGGCAGCTTTGCTGGGTCACGTTTACGGACAAACGGGATCCTTTGGGCCCACTGTGGCGGGGGGAATTGCCATCTTGATGGGGCTGAACTTGTTGGAGGTGCTCCCCCTGCGTTTTCCCGATGGGTTTAACCGCCTCGAGATTCCCGGAGAATGGCCCAGGCTGGGTCGGGCAGTGTTGCTGGGGTTAACCTTTGGCCTGGTGGCCTCTCCCTGCAGTACGCCGGTTTTGGTGGCTTTGCTGGCTTGGGTTTCCACCACAGGGCAGCCATGGGTAGGGGGTGGGCTGTTGCTGGCTTACGGGCTGGGATTGGCCTTTCCTCTGCTCCTGGCGGGGGTGTTTACCGGAGCGGTGAAGCAACTGTTGGCCTTGCGGCGCTGGTCGGGCTGGCTCACCTACGCCAGTGGGGTGATGTTGGTGGGGTTCGGCAGCGTAACGATCCTGTCGGCCTGGGTCTAAGGGATCCCTGCTGCTGCAGGCTAAGATGGGGCTACACCTACAGCACCCTGTTGGGGACTGCACCTTGCCTGGCAAGAGCAGCGGTCTGAATCTTAAGCCGACAAACTTCTCATGGTCATATACTCTCTCCCGCTTGCCCGCTGGGTTTCCTCGCTGCGGCGATACTTTCGTCATGAGCTGCTGCCGCTGCTGGCGGATCTGCGCCTGGCCATCGGCCTTTTGTTGGCGATTGCGGTTTTGAGCGCCACCGGCACGGTAATTGAGCAAGAGGAAACAGCGGCTTTTTATCAAGCCCACTATCCAGAGCATCCGGCCCTGTTTGGCTTTCTCACCTGGCGGGTGATCCTGAGCTTGGGATTGGATCACGTCTACCGCACCCCTTGGTTTCTGGCCATTTTGATCCTGTTCGGCAGCAGCCTTATCGCCTGTTCCTTTACGCGCCAGTGGCCAATGCTCAAGGTGGCTCGCCGTTGGAGCTATCTCACCCGTCCGCAGTCTTTTCAGCGCCTGCCGTTTCGGACGTATCTGCCTCAGCAATCCTTACAAGGTCTGCCGGAGCGGTTGCGCCGACAGGGCTATCTGGTGTTTCAGGAGGGCCATTACCTCTACGCCCGCAAGGGGTTAATCGGCAGGATCGGCCCCATCTTGGTGCATGTCAGCATGCTGCTGATCTTGCTGGGGGCGATTTGGGGCAGCATTAGCGGCTTCAAGGCCCAAGAACTCATTCCCAGCGGCGGCGTGGCTTCCATTCAACACTTGACCGGAGCAGGGGATCTGGCTCGCGCTCACTTGCCTACCTGGCAAATTCGGGCCAATCGCTTCTGGATTGACTACGCTGCCGATGGCCGTGTCAAGCAGTTTTATTCCGACCTCTCGATCTTGGATCAGGGTCAGGAGGTCAAACGTCAGACCATTTCCGTCAACCATCCTCTCTCCTACCGGGGTGTGACCCTTTACCAAGCCGATTGGAGCATCGACAGCATCCGCATCCGCATCAACAATAGCCCCTCTTTTCAAATCCCGGTGGTGCCGGTGCGCACCGAGGCAGGCAACAAACTCTGGGGCGCTTTTGTGCCCACCCAGCCGGACATGAGCCAGGGCCTCACGCTGCTGCTGCCGGATCTGCAGGGGACAGCCCTCCTCTACGACACTGAAGGGCAATGGATGGGATCCCTGCGCCAAGGCATGAGCTTGGCCCTCGACGAGGTCGCTCCCCAACGCTTCCCCAACCCCCTCACTCTGCATCTGGATGAGGTGATCGGCGCTACCGGACTGCAAATTAAATCGGATCCGGGGATCCCTGCGGTGTATCTCGGATTTGGCCTGTTGATGGTGGGGGTGGTGATGAGCTACTTCAGCTACAGCCAAATCTGGGCTTTGCAAACGGAGACGGGGCTCTACTTGGGGGGCAAAACCAACCGGGCCTTGGTCACCTTCGAGCGAGAATTCGACCGCTTGGTGGAGCAACAAAAGGTCGCCTTCTCTCTTTCCCAGATCCCGGTGGAAGCTGAGATTGGATAGGTGCTGCCTTTTCCTCCGAAACTGAGCTCTATCTCCTGCCCAATAGGGATCCCATGAGGTTGAAAGCCCTCATTTGATTTTCCTTGCCACACCCTAAAGTTCTCTGGAAGGATGTATACAATGCAGGGATCCAGTGGCCAGTCAGGGGGATCCCTTGGGTCGGGCTCATGGCTTGAGTTTGAGGGAATGTTCTCGGGTCATCCAAAGTGAGAGGGAACTTGAGAAAAATGCAAACTACTGTTTCAGTTTCCACACACTTCTCCACATCCGGAAAGCTTGCTTAGAGATTGAGTTAGAGTGTTTCCAGTCGGTTCCTGCAGTATGCTGCCTTTTCAGGAGGGCAAGACATGAAAGTTGGAGATCGGGTGCGGGTGCGTACCAGCGTGATTGTCTATCACCACCCGGAACATCGCAATCAACCTTTCGACCTCAAAGGCATGGAAGGGGAGCTGAAGGCCGTGATTCGGGATTGGAATGGCCGCCCGATCAGCGCCAACTTTCCCTTTCAGGTGCAGTTTGACAACAAGTTCCGTGCGCATCTCCAAGCTGATGAGCTAGAGGTGGTTGAGCCGGCCAACTCTGAAGAGCCCGCCGGGACGGCTGCCTAGTTGAGGCCCAACAGCGTGCGGTTGGTTTCCAGAATCGGCCTGATCAACTTGGTTTCTTCGGGGGTGAGGTAATTGGCTATCACTTCTTGTAGGAAGCGATAGGTGGCCTCGCAACTGCGTTGGGTGCGGAAGGCTCGCATCAGTGTTTGGAACCAGTAGAGAAATCGATCTTTGTAGCGCTGCTCATCATCCAAGAGCATGGCTAAGGCCGAGAGGCGCAGAACCCGCACGGTGTCAGCTTTCCACTTGTTGCTGAAGTCTTCCACCCCTCGCATGAGCAAGTAGGGATCCAGCGCGCGCATTTTCATCTCCACATCCCGGATGATCTGGGCTTCCGCCGCCTGGATCTTGCGATAGGCGCTCAGGCGTAGGTCAAAGGAGGCTAGGTAGGTCTCCATGAACTGCAGCTCCTCATCCCTGAGATAGCGCCCGTCGGCAGTGATGCTCAGTTCGCGCAGTTGAGTCAGCATAGGGATCCCTGGGCAAGCTGGAATGAGAATGGAAAAAACACCACCTGTTCTGACTGACGGTCCAGCCTTGGTCTCTCAATCCTATCCCCAAACTCCCGGCCAGAAGAGCGGGATTGCAGGGATCCCCGGCAACCCTCTCAGTCAGGTTAATATTAATTAACAGTCTGTTGCTGCAAGAACCCACCCGACCCCAGATTGTTACCCATAGGTCACCATCTGCGAGTTCGATTCAAAAACACCCTTTGGGAGGAAACACTTCCGTGAGTCAGAAAGGTAAAAACAAGAAATGGAGAAGCGCGGGGTTATATGCGCTACTGGCCATCGTCTTGATCTCTTTAGCCACCACCTTCTTGGGTACCCGCCCGGCTGAGCGTTTGGAGATCAGCTACTCCGACCTGATCAGCCGTGTTGAACGGGGCGAGGTCAGCAAAGTTTTGGTGGAGACGGCCCCGGATGGTCGCCAGGTTGCCATCGCCGAGGCAGAAATCAACAACCGCGCCACCCAAGTGCAGGTGAATCTGCCCCCCCTTACCCCCGAGTTTGAGAACACCCTGGTTGCCAACGGGGTGGAGCTGGCCGTGCGTCCTGTCCAAGAGGAGGGGCTACTCGGGCGCATTCTCAGCACCTTCTTCCTGCCGGTTTTGCTCTTGCTGGGGCTCTTTTTCCTGCTGCGGCGGGCTCAAAATGGCCCAGGCAGCCAAGCTCTCAACTTTGGCAAATCCAGGGCGCGGGTGCAAATGGAGCCGAAAACCCAGATTACCTTCAACGATGTGGCCGGCATCGATCAGGCCAAGCTGGAGCTGGCAGAGGTGGTGGATTTCCTGAAAAATTCAGAGCGCTTCACCGCTTTGGGAGCCAAGATTCCCCGCGGGGTGCTGCTGGTGGGCCCGCCCGGCACCGGTAAGACCCTGTTGGCCCGCGCCGTAGCCGGAGAAGCAGGTGTGCCCTTTTTCTCCATCTCTGGCTCTGAGTTTGTGGAGATGTTTGTCGGGGTCGGCGCTTCTCGCGTGCGGGATCTGTTCGAGCAGGCCAAGCAAAATGCTCCCTGCATCGTCTTCATCGACGAAATTGATGCGGTCGGTCGCCAGCGGGGAGCTGGCTTGGGAGGTGGCAACGACGAACGGGAGCAGACCCTGAACCAGTTGCTCACCGAGATGGACGGTTTTGAGGGCAACTCCGGCATCATCGTCATTGCGGCCACCAACCGACCGGATGTGCTGGATGCAGCGCTGCTACGGCCTGGCCGGTTCGATCGCCAAGTTACGGTGGATCGCCCCGATTTTCAGGGCCGGCTAGAAATCCTCAAGGTGCATGCCCGCGGCAAAACCCTGTCTGCCGATGTGGATCTGGAGAAGTTGGCCCGCCGTACTCCTGGGTTTACCGGTGCCGATTTGGCCAACCTCCTGAACGAAGCAGCCATTCTGGCAGCCCGCCGCAACCTCACCGAGATCTCCATGGACGAGATCAACGACGCGGTGGATCGGGTGTTGGCCGGCCCAGAGAAGAAGGATCGGCTGATGAGCGAGCGGCGCAAGGAATTGGTGGCCTACCATGAGGCGGGCCATGCCCTGGTGGGATCCCTCTTGCCCAACTACGATCCCATCCAAAAAGTGACGATCATCCCCCGGGGACAAGCAGGTGGCCTCACCTGGTTCATGCCCAGCGATGACGACATGGGACTAACCACCCGTGCCCATCTGAAGAACATGATGACCGTTGCCTTGGGTGGGCGCGTGGCCGAAGAAGTGGTCTACGGAGAGTCGGAGATCACCACAGGGGCAGCCAGCGACCTGCAGCAGGTGGCCCGCATCGCCCGCAACATGGTGACCCGCTTCGGTATGAGCGATCGCCTGGGAAATGTAGCCCTAGGTCGCCAGTACACCAACATTTTCCTGGGCCGGGAAATCGCCGCAGAACGGGATTTCTCGGAGGAAACAGCGGCCCTCATTGACGAAGAGGTGCGGCGGCTGGTGAACGAGGCCTACCAACGGGCTACCTACTTGATTCGAGAAAACCGCGCCCTCTTGGATCGGATCGCCCGTCGTTTGGTGGAGGCCGAAACCATCGATGGGGAAGAGCTGCAGGCCATCATCGACAACTCTGAGGTGGTGATGCTGCCCCCCGAAGAGGAGCCAGAGCCGCTGACTCTGCCTATGGCCGTCAACGCCAGCGCCTAGTCTCTTGTCCCCAAGCGCAAACCCGGGATCCCTGCTTTTCCTCTTGAGGAGAGAGGGATCCCAATGTTTTGTATGATTTGCGCTGGGAGAGGGGGAGTCCACCCTAGCCGGCAACAGCCGAACCCAACAAAGTCCGGCTCGCCTCTGCTTCCAGGGGCTGAGGCTCGTAGATTTTCAGCACGTACTCGGCCACCATGCGGTCGGTGTTGAAAACGGGGTTGAGGGTGCGGATGGCCTCCTTCATGCGGGCAATCCAGCGGCGCGGGATCCCTTTCTCATCCCGGTCGTAGAACATGGGGATCACCTCATACTCCAACAAGTCGTAGAGGGAGTTGGCGTCCAAGTCGTCTTGGGCAGCGGGATCCAGACCTTCGATTTCTTGGCCAATAGCCCAGCCATTGCGACCGTTGTAACCTTCCGGCCACCAGCCATCCAGCACCGACAAATTCAATCCCCCGCTGAAGCCCACCTTTTGTCCTGAGGTGCCGGAGGCCTCCAGAGGGCGTCGCGGGTTGTTCAGCCACACATCGACCCCCTGCACCAAATTGCGAGCGACATAGGCATCGTAATTTTCGATGAAGGCGACCCGGTTGGCCACCTCAGGCCGGTTGGACCATTCCACCACCCGCTGAATCAGGCGCTTGCCCCCTTCGTCCCGGGGATGGGCCTTGCCGGCGAAGATAATCTGTACAGGGTACTCTTTGTTGGTGAAGATGCGGGTAATTCGCTCCAGATCTCGCAGGATCAAATCTCCTCGCTTGTAGGTGCTGAAGCGGCGGGCAAACCCAATCGTCAAGACCTTGGGATCCAGCAACTGGTTGACCGCTTGGATGCGCTCATTGCTTTCGCCGCGATTGCGCCGGGCCCGCAACACCCGGTGACGGGTAAAAGACACCAGCCGCTCCCGCAGAGCCTCTTTGCGCCGCCACAGTTCTTCATCTGGGATCTCTTCCACCTTGGCCCACAGTTCCGGGTCTGACACCCGCTCCGGCCAATCGGGGCCCAAGTACTGGTCGTAGAGGTTCCAGAAGAGGGGGGAAACCCAGGTACGGGCGTGAACCCCATTGGTAATGGAGCTGATGGGCACCTCATCCACCGATCGCTCAGGGTAGAGCACATGCCACATTTCGCGAGAAACCCGTCCGTGGAGCTTGCTTACGCCATTGGCTGCCCGCGCGTACCGCAAAGCCAGCACCGTCATGTTAAAGCGCTCCCAGGGATCCCCGGTGCGCCGAGCTCCCAAGGCCAAAAATTGTTCCCGCGTCAGGCCCAGTTGAGGCCAGAAGGAGGCAAAGAACGCATCCATCTCATTGGGGCTAAAGGCATCGTGGCCAGCCGGCACTGGTGTATGGGTGGTAAACACGCATTTTTCCCGCACCTTGGCCTCCGCCGTCTCGAAGGGGGTGCCCCGCGCCACCTCCTCCCGCAGCAACTCCAGCGTTAGGAAAGCAGCGTGCCCTTCATTCATGTGATAGACCATGGGATCCAAACCCAACTGGCGCAGCAGACGCACCCCACCGATGCCTAGAATGCACTCTTGGGCGATGCGGGTATCGGTGCTGCCCCCGTAGAGGTGGGCGGTAATCCAGCGATCGATGGGGTCGTTCTCCGGCAGGTCAGTGTCCAGCAGAAAGAGCGGCACCCGGCCCACGTCTGCTCGCCAGGCACGCGCCTTCACCAACCGCTGCCGCATCGCCACTTCCACCAACAGAGGGCTGCCATCCGGCTGACGCACCAAAGTCAACGGCAGAGACTCAAACTCAGAGTCTTCGTAAAGTTCCCCCTGCCAGCCATTGTTGTCCAGGCGCTGTTGGAAGTAGCCCTGACGGTAGAGCAACCCGATGGCCACCAGGGGCACTCCCAAATCTGAAGCCGACTTGAGGTGATCGGCAGCCAACATACCCAGCCCGCCAGAGTAGGTGGGCAAAGACTCGTGCAAGCCGTATTCGGCACAGAAATAGGCGATGGGACGCTGCCAGTCGTAGGTTTTCATGGTGCGCTTGGCCCAGGTATCCTCAGCCGCCATGTACTTCCGATAGGACTGCACCATCCGGTTCAACGTGTTGAGGTAGTTCACATCGGTGGCCAAGGCTGCCAACCGCAAGTAGGAAACCTCCTCCAGCATGCGCACCGGGTTGTGGGAGGTTTTTTCCCACAGGGCGGGATCCATTTCCCGGAAAATGGTGAGGTGATCGGGGTTCCAGGTCCACCAATAGTTGCGGGCGATCTCGCACAGGGGCGTGAGCGCTTCCGGCAGCACCGGACAACGTTCGGGAAAAGCAGGAGCTAAGGTGGCAATGGACATAGGACAGATACCTGGGGTTAAAGTTATGGGCTCGAAAAAGAAGAGGTAGAGGTCGATCCTGGTAAACGTATCTCAATTATTATTGAGCCGATCCTGAGGATTCTGAGGGGGGAATTCAAGATCTCTACAAAATCTTCAGGGGACGTAACCCAAATTTTCCAGGGCTTCTCCCGATCTTGCCACAGCAGCGCGGAGCCTTCAAAAACAGGGGTCGCAGGCAGCCCAGCTTTCGATTCCGGCAGAAGCTGCCCGTCTAGAAGCTGCCCGTCTATCGTAAGAGATGGTGCAACATTAGAGTTAACTCAAAGTTAACAAAATCTACAGAACCCCAACGAACCCTTGGGAAACCCCTCCGGTTTAATTAAAATGCTGCTTCTCATAAGCTCTTAAAAACTGCAGCTACTTTTGCTACCAATCGATGATTTTGTTGGCTTCTCCTTGAAGTTGAGCCTTAACGTCCTTCCACCACTGCCAGACTGGTGTTGCGGTAGTAGTGGCTGAGGATCTGTTGGTAAGAGTAGTTTTGGCTGGCCAGGGCGGCAGCTCCCCACTGGCTCATGCCCACCCCGTGCCCGTAGCCCCGCCCCTGAATCTCAAAGAAAGCCGGGAATGTCCCTGCCACAGGAGCCAGGCTGGCCGTAGTGGTGGCCTCCCCGCGCGGGCTAATGGCAATCTTTGTGCTGCGCAACCCAAGAGCCCGACGAAAATCGCCGGCATTGAGATCTTTGATCCCTTGGGATCCCGTCAAGCGCACCGTGATTGCCCGTCCCCACGGGGAGCTGCGCAGCACCTCAACAGAACGAATAGCCCCGATCCCGGCAGCCAACTGCTGAATCTGCTGGGCAGGAACGGTGGCCGTCCAGCTAAACACGGGTGAGTGGTGATCGAAATCGGGCACCCCCTGCAAGTAGGGCCGCGATTCTAACCAGACGTTGCCTGCATCATCTGTATGTCCCCCCGCAGAGGAGTGGAAAACCGCATTGATCAACTGCCCCTGGTAGATGAGAACCTGCCCGGCGGTCTCACGGGCAGCCGCTTGGGTACGGCTGGATTCGGCAGCCACTCCCTTGTAAACCTGCCAATCAATCCCGTTTCCTAAGTCAAAAGGCTGCTGGGAACGGCGACTGCGGTGGTAGAGGGCATAGGTGCGGGAGGCCACGGCTTGGGCTTTGAGAGCCTCCATGGGAAAACGGTGTCCCATCTCGCTGCCCACCACGCTGGAAACGTAGTCCTCCAAGCCAACTTGGTTGATGGCAATCACCCCACGCTCGCCGGGGATCAACTCCACCCAGCCGCGGTACCAATTCTGGTCGATAAACACTAACCCATCGGAGGTGGTGGGCTGTAGGTAAAGACGTTCTCCCTGTTGGCCGGCCAAACTGACTGCTGAACCCGAACGGCTGGCCTGCAGCGGTTGCATGGCCTGCACCTCTGCCAGCGGCTGTCCCTGGGCATTCAATAGGCGGGCCCCGGTAGAGCTGCCGACGGTGACCTGGGGCTTGTTGACGGCAATACCTACCCGCAGCAGCACCCGTGCCTGCACCGGAAAGGTCAAGCACAGCCAAGCCCAAACCAGAAGGGCAATACTCCTAAGCCAAGCTGATGGGAGAGGAGAAAAGGAGAGGGCAATAGTCACACACCAATCCTCTGTGAAAGACTACCCGCCGCTGGGCATAGCCAGCGAGGGATCCCAGACAAGTCGGGTTTTGAGAATCCAGGCATAGGGCCGACGCACCCTCAACAACCCAAGCGGCCACCGTTGGGCTCAAGAGATCCCGCACTCGGAAAGCCTTTTTTGAGGCTGGTGCGGGATCCCGGGCAAGGGCCAGCCGAACCCGTTATGACAGTATCAAAAACATCCTGCAGATGCACGACTTCAACCCAGAATTTTCCGCCCCCAGTCTCTCGGTCAGGATTCAGCCGGCTCAGAGGGGATCCCGCGGCGGCGGCAAAACCACTGCTGCAATAGGCGTCGACACTCGACCTCGCAAACTCCGCCGATGATCTCCGGGCAATGGAAGCTGGCGGCAGAAGCTGGCAAATTGAGTACACTGCGCAAAGCCCCGGCCTTGGGATCATCGGCGCCGTAGATTACCTGGGCCAGCCGCGATTGGCTGATGGCCCCGGCACACATGGGGCAGGGCTCCAGGGTCACATACAGCCGACAGCCCCGCAGTTGCCAATCTCCCAGCCGTTGCCCTGCCTGCCGTAGGGCCAGAATCTCCGCATGGGCCGTGGGATCCCGATCCCGTTCCCGCCGGTTGCTGCTCAAAGCCAGCAACTTTTCCCCTGGCCCCACCACCAGAGCGGCCACCGGCACCTCTCCGGCTTCTCCCGCTTGCTTAGCTTCTCGCAAGGCCAACTGCATCCAGGCGCGGTGGCGCTGCCACGGATCCCGCCCTTGTGGCTCGGAGGAATGGAGCATACTCGGATCCCCGATCATTTTGGGCGTTTCGAGCACTGCCTCTGTCCGCAAGATTTGCTAGGGTAAGCACACATACCCCGAACATCCAAAAGTAAAGAGTAGGAATCAAAAGTAAAGAGTAGGAATAGATAGAATAGACCAGGAGTGAACTGGGTCTTGATGGCGTAAGTCGGGGGAGCGGGTTCACGCCTTTTGAGTCTTGGCGATACGGCTTAGCTTTGGGAGGGAGCATGGCGCGGATTCTACGGCATACACTTTTGGCGATGGCTCTGTTTGGTGGAGGCGTCGCAGGTGGGGTCTGGCTATCGTCTCGAGCGGGGCAGGAGTGGTTACAGCAAACTCCCCTGGTCACTTGGACGCGACGGGCCAGTGAGGGAGTGGGATCCCTTTTGCCCTGGTCTGAGCCCCGCCCTGAGGCTGCGAATTCTGCCCCTCCCGCCGATGCCGTCCGGCCTTCTAATTTTATTGCCGCCGTTGCCCAAAAGGTCGGCCCAGCGGTGGTGCGCATCGATGCCACCCGCACCGTGTCGAGGGGGGTCAACCCAGAACTGTTCAACCAGCCCCTGTTTCGCCGCTTCTTTGGGGATCAACTACCGCAGTTGCCGCAGGAGTTTCGGCAAGAAGGCACCGGATCGGGGTTTATCATCGACGCCAGTGGCCTGATCCTCACCAACGCCCATGTGGTGGAAGGCAGCGAGCGGGTCAGGGTTCATCTGCTGGATGGGCGCACCTTTGAAGGGGAGGTGAAGGGCTCAGATCCGGTTACCGATATCGCAGTGATCAAAATTGAGGGGGAGAATCTGCCCACGGTTACCCTGGGTAACTCTGACTTGGTGCGACCAGGGGATTGGGCTATTGCCATTGGCAACCCGCTGGGCCTGGACAATACCGTAACTGCCGGGATCATCAGTGCTGTTGGGCGCTCCTCCGGGCAAATTGGGGCTGTCAACAAGCGGGTGACTTTCCTGCAAACGGATGCGGCCATTAACCCCGGCAACTCGGGCGGCCCGTTGCTGGATGCGGAAGGCCGCGTGATTGGGGTGAATACGGCCATCTTCCAGCGAGCTCAGAGCGTCGGCTTTTCCATCCCCATCAACCGCGCCATGGAAATTGCCGAGCAATTGATCCGGAATGGTCGGGTAGAGCACGCTTTCTTGGGCATTCGCATGATCACCCTCAACCCTGACATTGTGGCGCGCCTCAACCGCGACCCCGCTCGTCCCACCACGCTGACAGTGGAAGAAGGGGTCTTGATCGGGCAGGTGATTTCGGGATCCCCGGCTGAGGAGATTGGCTTGCGGGAGGGGGATGTGATCACTGAAATCAATGGGCAGGCCATCCGCGATGCCGAGCAGGTGCAGCAGTTGGTGGAAGCCGCTGGGGTGGGCAATACGCTGACGCTGCGGGTCATCCGAAATGGACAGGCACGCACCTTCCAGGTGAAGACGGGAGTGCTGCCCGTAGACTTCTAAGCAGTTTTATGTGCCGTCAATTTACTGATCCCCGTGACACAATGGCCCTAGAGGCGGGGGTCAGGTATGGCTTGGGCAGTCGGCGAAAGACTACAGGGGGGGCGCTACCGCATTGAGGCCATCTTAGGAGAGGGGGGCTTCGGCATTACCTACCGGGCCTGGGATAACGTCCGTGCCGACCAGGTGGTCATCAAAGTTTTAAGCGACAGCATCAGTCGGGATCCCGAATATCCCCACTTCCAGCAGAACTTCATGAATGAGGCGCTGCAACTGGCCCGCTGCCGCCACCCCCATGTGGTGAAGGTGGAAGAAGTGATCTGGGAGCAGGAGCGCTGGTGTATTGTGATGGAGTACATCCGCGGCCAGACTCTGCACCAGCTTCTGCGGCAAAAAGGGCCGTTGCCCCTGCCGGAAGCCCTGCGCCTGACGCGGGAGGTGGGATCTGCCCTGATGGCCTTGCACGAACAGGGGATCCTGCATCGGGATGTGAAGCCATCCAACATCATGGTGCGGGAGGGATCCCAGCAGGCGGTGTTGATCGACTTCGGCCTGGCCCGCGGCTACTCCCAAGGTCTGATCCAACGCCATACTTCCTATGGCACTGACGGCTATGCCCCGCTGGAGCAATACGACAGCTTGCGCCGCCGTGGCGCTTTTATCGATGTCTACGCCTTGGCAGCTACCCTCTACACCCTGCTGACGGGAATGGTGCCCCTGTGTGCGCCGGTGCGGGCCACCGGTCGCCAGTTGGATCCCCCCCGTAGCCTCAACCCCAGCATTCCAGAGGCCGTAGAAGTGGCCATCCTCAAGGGAATGGCTCTCAAGGCAGAGGATCGCCCACAAACCATGGCCGAATGGTTGGCACTGTTGCCGGCAGAAGCCTCTCAAGAAGAGAGAAAGCGGGTTGCTTTTGAGCCGGCCATCCGCACCCAAGAGCTGAGGGAGCTGGAGCAGATCTTGGCCCAGCCTCCACAACCCCAAGACGAGCTGGAACAGCTCCTGTCCCGGCACTCGGCGGAAGAGCTAGAGCAACTGGTGGCACCGCCCACCCCCCCGACGGTGAAAAGAGAGACAGGGCCCGGATCCCTGATTTTCCCGGAAGTCTGTCCAGAAGGGCAGGGAAGTCGAGAGGGATCCCTGCCCGGAACTCTCTCTTGGCCAGAGTGGGTGGGGGAAGCAGCCCCTGCCTTGCAAGGTCTGTGGGATCGGCTGCGAGCGGGGCAGTGGGGGGAGGCGGATCGCTGGACGACAGCCCTGATGCTGAAGCTTGCTGGGCGCTTGCAAGTGGGCTTTTTTGATCCCAAGGATGTTCAGGCCTTCCCCTGCCCCATGCTGCGGCTGATTGACCAACTGTGGGTGCGGGCCAGCCATGGGCGCTTTGGCTTTACCGTCCAGAAGCAACTTTGGCAGGAGTGTGACCCGGAGGGAAGAGGAGGGATCCGTTCGGGCTCCTTCTCAGCCTTGCCCCGCGAAGACTGCATGGGGGAAAGAGTCGGCTGGCAGGTGCAGGGCCGCTGGCTGGGGTATGGGGAGCTCACAACCCGTCTGGCAGCGCCCAAGGGTCATCTGCCAGTGGGCTTTTTTTGGGGCTACTCAGGTGGCCTACGTGCGGCGCTGCTGATGCTGGATCGGGCGGTATTGAAAAAGTTCAAAGCCTGCCTGTAAAAAACTCCCCCCTCCCAAAGGGAGAGGGGCTGGGGAGTGAGGGGATAGAAAGCCCTAGTAGCGGTGCACCAGCTTGTTGATGGGCTTGAAGATGTCTGCCTCAAACTTTTTGCCCTTGAGCATGCGGTTCCAATAGAGCCAGGGTAATAGATGCACCTTGGCTAGGTACATGGAGTAGCGCTCCCGCGTCGGATCCAGCGGGAAGGAGGGAGCCAGTTTCCCCCCGTAGGCAAACTCCGCCATGATTAGGGAGTTATAGCCTGTGATCAGGGGACAACAGGTGTAGCCATCATACTGGGCCACCGGGGGCTTGGACTGCATGGCAGCCAAGAGATTTTCGGCCAGTACCGGCGCTTGCTTGCGGGCGGCAGCCGCTGTCTTGGACGTTGGCAGAGAGGAGGCATCCCCTAAGGAAAACACGTTGGGGTAGCGGGTGTGCTGCAGCGTTGCCTTATCCACATCCACCCATCCTCCCGGCCCGGCCAGGGGGCTGCGCTTGACAAAGTCCGGAGCGCTCATGGGCGGAGCCACGTGGATCATGTCATAGTGCAGGCTCACCTCTTCTTTGCCATTGTCGGTGGTGACTTCAAAGATGGCTTCCTGAGTCTCAGGCCGGATGGCTTTGAGGTTGTGCTTGAATTTCACCTGGATCCCTCGCCGCTCTACCACCTTCTCCAGGGCAGCACTGTACTCCGGCACGGCAAAGAGAGTGGGAGTGGCTGTGCAAAAGAGAACCTTGGTGTTGACGCCAACGCCGCTTTTGCTCTTGAAAACGTCGTCGGCTAGGTACATGATTTTTTGGGGGGCGCCGCCGCACTTGATTGGCGTAGCCGGGTACGTGAAGATGGCTGTTCCCCCCTTGAAGTTGCGGATGGTCTCCCAAGTGTAGGGGGCGTAGTCCTTGGAGTAGTTGCTGGTTACTCCTCCTTTGCCCAGCGCCTCCGGCAAGCCCTCGATCAAGTGCCAGTCGATTTGGATCCCTGGGGCAACGATGAGGTAGTCATACTGAATGATCTGCCCGCTCTCTGTGATCACGCGGTTGTGATCCGGATCTAACTCCGCCACGCGTGCTTGGATCCAGGTGGCTCCCTTGGGGATCACTGTTTTTTCGTCCCGGATGAACTTGGCCAGGGGAGCAACTCCCCCGCCCACCAGCGTCCAGCCCGGCTGATAGTAATGCTTGTCGGATGGCTCGATGATCGCAATGTCGAGGTTGCGCTTGCGCTCCAGCAACTGGGCCGCTGCGCTGATGCCAGCAGCCCCTCCTCCCACCACAACAATCTGATGGTGAATGACAGGCTGTGAAGTTCTGGAGACGGATCCCTCCACGCTGGGGCGCCCGTTCGTTTGGGTAGAGGCGGGTGGGGATTGGGTTTTGAGTTCCATCGTCTTAGTAGTCGTTGACACAGCAGTTTCCTCAAACAGAACTGAACTTGAGCTCAAGAAGCTGTTTAGTTTAATACGGAAGAGCCTGTTAAATGACAAGCAACAACCTTGAACCGGCAATCCGTAGAAGACTCTGCGGATCGCCAGTCTTCAGGGCGCTGCAGGTGTGGAACAATTGTAACCATAACACTTGATAAGAATATAGCCATTTTTTCGAGTTGTCGAACATTTGAGGCAAATCTTAGCCTGGGACTTAGGCTTTGTTGACGCTGGTGGCAGCAGTGGCATCTCGGAGGATGAGCAGCATCCGCTAGGCTGTGGAATGTACGAAGGATTTGCCGCTGGGTTCACGGCTGGCCTTCAAGTTCTGTTGCGATTCAACTGGAGACCTTCATCACGATGGCAAAATCCATCCCTGCTGGCTCATTGCCGGTTGCTCCCTGGCACGCTCTGCCCGAAGAGGATGTTGCCCGCCAAATTGTTGCAGAGGAACTGCCTCTGGCAGCGCTTTTGGAGCGGGGTCTATCTCAGGCTGAGGTGATCCAACGGCAGAAGCAACATGGCCCCAACGAACTCAAAGCCAAGACAGCTACCCCGGCTTGGGTGAAGTTTCTGCAGCAGTTTAACCAATCCCTGCTCTACATCTTGATGGTGGCCGGGGCAATCAAGGCGTTCTTGGGATCCTGGCGCAATGCCATCGTGATCTGGGCGGTGGTGGTAATCAACGCTCTCATCGGCTACATCCAGGAGTCCAAAGCGGAGGAAGCGATTGCCGCTCTGGCTCGGTCGGTGGTGACGGAGGTCACGGTCATCCGGGATGGGCAAAAACTGCGGGTGCCCTCGCGGGAGCTGGTGCCGGGGGATGTGGTGCTGCTGAGTTCGGGAGATAAGGTGCCCGCCGACCTGCGCTTGCTAAGCGTGCGCAACTTACAGGTGGATGAATCGGCCCTGACAGGGGAGTCGGTGCCGGTGGAAAAACGGCTGGGATCCCTGCCAGAGGAGACTTCTCTTGCGGACCGCCAGAACATGGCCTACGCCGGCAGCTTCGTCACCTTCGGCCAAGGGGCAGGAGTGGTGGTGGCCATCGGCAACCAAACCCAGACGGGCCGCATTTCTGAGCTGATCGAGGAAAGGGGATCCCTGCAAACCCCCCTGACTCGCAAGTTCGAGGAATTCAGCCTCATGCTGCTCAGGATCATCCTCAGCTTGGCCGGGCTCACCTTTTTGGTGGGATTGGCTCAGGGACAGGGGGCGGCCAGTGTCTTTGAGGCGGCAGTGGCGCTGGCGGTGAGTGCTATCCCCGAAGGCTTGCCGGCGGTAGTCACTGTAACCTTGGCGATTGGGGTTTCCCGCATGGCAAAACGCCACGCCATTATCCGCAAGCTGCCGGCGGTGGAGACCCTGGGCAGCGCTACGGTAATTTGCTCTGACAAAACCGGCACCCTCACGGAAAACCAGATGACGGTGCAGGCCATCTACGCCGGATCCCAGCTCTACCGGGTTACCGGCAGCGGCTACAGCCCCCAGGGCCAGATCCTGTTCCAGGCGGCTGATTCCCCCATCGAAATCCATCAATTGCCTGCTCTTGAGGCTTGCCTCGTAGCTGGCTGCCTCTGCAACGACACCCGCCTCCAACCCAAGGACAAGGGCCAGTGGGAAGTTGTAGGGGATCCGACCGAGGCGGCTCTGCTTGTGGCGGCTCAGAAAGGGGGCTTGGATCGAGAAGATCTGCAGCGCTGCCGCCCTCGCCTAGATACCCTCCCCTTTGAATCCCAGTTTCAGTACATGGCTACCTTACACAGATTGGGGCCGGAGGAGCATTGCATTTACGTCAAGGGATCCGTAGAGGCTCTCTTGTCCTGCTGCCATAGCCAGATGGGATCCCAGGGGGAGATCCAGTCTCTAGAAGAGGAGCGGATTCGCCAGCAGGTGGAGGCCTTGGCACGGCAGGGGCTGCGAGTTCTGGCCTTTGCCCAAAAAACCGTCCCCAGCAGCCAAACTCGGGTGGATCACCCAGATCTGCAGGAGGGTTTAATCTTCCTCGGTTTGCAGGGAATGATTGACCCGCCGCGGCCGGAGGCCATTGCCGCCGTGCGTTCCTGTCAAACGGCTGGGATGCAGGTGAAGATGATCACCGGCGACCACGTGCTCACGGCTCAAGCCATTGCCGAGCAGATGGGCCTGGGGGGTGGAAAACCTGTGCAAGCCTACAGCGGTCGAGATCTGGAGCAGCTCAGCCCGGAGGAATTTGTGGAAGCTGCCAATCGGGGATCCGTCTTCGCGCGGGTGGTGCCAGAGCAAAAGCTGCGCCTGGTGGAAGCTCTGCAAGCGCGGGGGCAGATCGTGGCCATGACCGGCGATGGCGTCAACGACGCTCCGGCCCTAAAGCAAGCAGATGTGGGGATTGCCATGGGGCGAGGCGGCACCGAAGTGGCCAAAGCTGCTGCCGACATGATCCTGACCGATGACAACTTCGCCTCCATTGAGGCAGCCGTTGAGGAGGGGCGCACGGTTTACAACAACCTGCTCAAAGCCATTGCCTTCATCCTGCCGGTGAACGGGGGGGAATCGATGACGATTCTCCTCAGCGTGCTGCTCAACCGCGAGCTCCCCATTCTGGCCATTCAAGTGCTGTGGCTCAACATGATCAACTCCATCACCATGACGGTGCCTCTTGCCTTTGAGCCGAGCACAGGCCGAGAGATGACTCGCCCACCGCGGGATCCGGAGGCCAACTTGCTCTCTCCTAGGCTGCTGCAGCGCATCCTGCTGGTGTCCGTGTTCAACTGGATCTTGATCTTCGGGGTTTTTGAATACATCGAACAAACCACCGGCAACCTTAACCTGGCCCGCACCATGGCCATCCAAGCGTTGGTGATCGGGCGCATCTTCTACTTGCTCAGCCTCAGCCAGGCCATTCCTACCCTGTTGGGCCGTGGACGTGCCAGCCAATTGGAACACCATGAGCGCCTCATGGATACAGCAGCCATTGCCATCGGCATTGGGGCGGCCATCCTGCTGCAGATCCTCTTCAGCCAGTGGAGCTTGTTCAACATTATCTTCGACACAGCACCCCTGTCTTGGGAGCAATGGGGCTTTTGTCTGCTGGTGAGCTTGCCGATCATCGTTGTCTCAGCGGTGGCCAATCGAGTGGATCCTGAATGAATAACTTGCTTTGGGCAACTCGCGCTCACTGGTCTCCTATCTAAAGAAATGTCGAAGAGGGGATCCCTCAGCCACTACTCAGATGTGACCGGCCTTTGCCAAGAGGGGAAAGTGACCGCCGGGCCAGGTGTGATGGCATCCAGCTTCACACCCGCTCTGGCTATCTTTTCGACCCATTTCCGCAAGGCAATGGCAATCGCCGTGCCCGTCTCTATGGCGGTTTTTGGGAAGATCGAGCCCGTTTTCTGGCGGAAGTTGCAGAAGACGTGATCAGAGTTCGGGGCACCTGACGAGTGAGGATGAGGTTGTCTCCAAGCAATGCCTATCCCCTGCGCGCCTTCGGCCATGGGGTGAAGTCTCAATTGCTTTCCCCTCTCAAAGGCGGTCAATTGCATCTGCGCCACGGCACCACCCCTATTCCAACGGCAATCTTTTGTCAGCTCCCTCCACGCAAACCCCAGCAGCCTTCAGCGCTTGAGTTCTTTTTGCCTCCATCACCTTTTGGCAAGAGCGGGAACATCTCTTGAGTGAGAAGAGGCTTTTCCTTCCGAGCTGCCGGCTCAAGGAACAGGAGAAAAACCTGTCTTCAAAAAAGCCTCCGACTTTCGGTTGCAGGAGTACATCACAAGGGTATGATCTTAAGAGAAGGATGTAGGACATTAAAAAATGTCAGATATACCACCACAACCTTTAACCGGGAAGGCTCTGCTGCAGAAGGTCGAAGCTTTGGGGCATCTTCCGCGCCGAGAAACGGCAAAGCGATGTGGCTATGTAACCATGACCAAGACCAACAAGCCTCGCGTCAACTTGAATGAGTTCTATGACGCGGTGCTGGCGGCAAAAGGTCTGAGTCTCAGCCCAAGTTCCAGCCGGGACAAGCGCGGTCGTGAGCCAACCTTTCGGGTCAGCGTTCACAAAAATGGGCAGTTGATCATTGGGTCGGCCTACACCGAAAAAATGAATCTCAAACCCGGGGATGAGTTCGAGATTCAGCTAGGTTACAAGCACATTCACCTCAAGCAAGTGCTAAACGGCCAGGTGGTGGAGGAGTCAACCCCAAGTAAAGAAGCTTCCCCCAAAGCGACTCGCGGTCGCCGGAAAAAAACTGCTGGGGCTTGAGCCGCTGCCGGGCCGGGAGTGAGGAGAAGGGATCCAGTTGACGAACTGTCACTGTGTGGCTTTCTTCTTGCCTTGCCCTCTTTAAGATGGGATCCAAAGCCTAGGTTCACCGATCTTGCTGACCCTAGATAAGGATCCCTATGCAACAGAAGGTTCAGCCACCCCTCAAGTTTTTGCCACCGCGATTGACGCCTTGGGTCGTTCGTTTTGCTCAAGCAGGCTTGCCCCTTTGGTTGCGATGGACCAAAGGGATCCCTCGCGTTGAAGTGGAGGGGGGAGAGCGTTTGGCTCAGCTTTATCAGCAGTTTGAGGCGGGCAAGATTCGCCTGTTGGTGGCGTTTCGACACCCGACCCTCGATGATCCCCCCTGCTTGATGTACTTGTTCGCCCATCTCCTGCCGCAGGTGGCCCAACGCCAGGGGATCCGCTTTCGGGGCCGGCCCCACGTTTTGTTTGTCTACGACCGCGGCCTACCTCTGTGGCTGGGATCCGTTGCCCGTTGGGGCTTGCCGCGCTTGGGCGGGATCCCGATTTTGCGAGGCCGTCTGGATCGGGCAGGGCTAAAAAGTTCTCGTGAGCAGTTTGTATCGGGCCAATATCCGCTGGCGGTAGCTCCAGAAGGGACGATCAACGGCATGAGCAGTCTTCTCAACCCGTTGGAGCCGGGGGTAGCCCAGATGAGCTTTTGGGCGGTGGAGGATCTGCACAAGGCGGGACGGCCAGAGCAGGTGCTGATCCTGCCGGTGGGCCTTCGCTATTCTTACCTGAGGGATCCCAGTGCCGCTCTGAATAGATTGCTCAGCCGCATGGAGGCCGATTGCAAGCTGCCGCCCACGCGCTCGGCTCACGCCGGTCAAGCCTTTTTGCTGGCCCGTATCCTTCGCTTGGGAGAACACCTGCTCCAGGTCATGCAGACCTTCTATGAGCGCTTCTATGCCCCTGCTCTTCCTGCTGCAGATAGAGCCCAAGTTAAAGAGGGGGATCTGTTGGCGCGTCTTCAAAGCTTGTCAGATCTGGCCCTGCGGGTGGCCGAGCAACATTTCGGCCTAGAGCCTCAAGGAGACTTCATCGAGCGGCGGCACCGCATCGAACAGGCGGGCTGGGCCTGGATCTACCGCGAAGATATTGCCGATATTGCTGCTCTCTCGGCTTTGGAAAGGGGGCTGGCCAATCGAGTGGCTGCTGAGGCCAGTTTTCACCTCTGGCACATGCGCTTGGCGGAAACCTTGATGGTGTTTGCGGTGCGCCCCATGCCCGAGCAGCCCAGTCTGAGTCTGGATGAGTTGGCGGAAACCGCCCTGCGCCTCTGGAGTCTGCTGGCTTGGATCAAAGGAGAAAATCCCGTCGGAACTGCTCCCCCCCGCTTGGGCCCCCGCCTGGCGCGTTTCAGCATTGGGGATCCCCTCTCGGTTTCCGAACGCTGGCCCGCCTACCAGGCCAACCGCCGACAAGCCGTACAAGCCCTCACCCAAGATTTACAAGCAGAAATGGAGCGGCTTATCAAAGGGATCCCGTGCTCCCCTGCGGTCCTCCCTGCTGTCTGACATGCCTAGTCGGCTCAGGGGCAAAAAGTGTAACAATTCATGAGACATCTTGTGAGATATTTCGTGAAAGTAAAACGAACTTTTGCATTATCTGACAAGCAGGTGAAGGAAAGGGGAAGTTTCTGGCTCTTGGGGTAGAAAGGGGGCAGAAAGGAAGTGAGGCTCGTTGGCTTGGTCTATGTCTGATGAGCTGCTCCGCGCCATCCGCAGACGCGACCTGGAGGCCGCCACTTCAGCCGTGCAGCATTTGCGTTCTCGCCATTTAAGTGAAGCTGTGATCACCTCGATGGTGATGGTGGCCGTGGAGCGGTTGGCATGGGATGAAGGCGACCGGGCCGCCGCCAGTTGGTTACTGCGTCGCTGCTCCAGACGACGGCGCTGAAGGGATCCCCCCTGGCCCAGAGGTCATTGCGATACTTCCCCTTTCCCTGGATCCGAGGGGCTTCCCGTGTCAACCTGCCCACAAAGCCCTATCCGCAGAGGGATTAGCTTTCTTCCTTGCCCTTGTTCGGATCGTCGGGATGCTGTCGGTCTTCATCAAGGAACATAAGCCTCTGGCGAACAGCCAATCGGTACTCGGAGGTGCGCCGAGAGAGAGAAGTCCACGCTCCTGCGCTGCCCAATTTAGACTTCTGATATAGCAAGGACGCGCTGGGAGCGAAGCCAACGGTTTGGGCATCCCCAATGGCAGCCAGATCGGCGCTTAAGAAGACAAACTGCCAGCTCTCCTTCTCGGTTTTTTCCTTGATCATCTTCTCAATTTGCTCTTTGCGGAACTCGCGACTGGCATTCTCTTACCCATCGGTTACCACAACCATCACAACCTTGGCCGGGCGATCTGCCTCGCTGAGTTCGCTGAGGCTCTTTTCTAGGTCGATGATGCCGCGCCCCATGGCATCCAGCAAGGGAGTAGAAGCTCGCGGCACGTAGGTCTCGCGGGTCAGCTCAGGGACCTCGGCAATTGGCTTGAAGCGGTGAATGACTTCATAGGGATCCTGGGAGTCGAACTGAACCAAGGTAAGGGTGGCACTTCCCGGTTCTGCTTTTTGCTGCTGCAGAAAGGTATTGAATCCGCCAATGGTGTCGTCTCGGATGACTGCCATCGAGCCGGTGCGGTCGAGGATGACGGCAATGTGGGTGTAGTCTTGTCTCATAGTCACTCGCCTCCTGTAGAAAATCTAACTCTGGCTCAGGTGCAGTGATCTGTTTGTGAAGGTTTGCTTGCAATCTGTTACAAAGGGTATGAATGCTTATGAACGCTTTTTGAGTTCGCCTTGGTAGCTGGGAGCGCCAGAGCATTGTCTCGAATATTCAGCTCGACTACGGGTTAGCATTTTCTCTTAATTTTTAAGTGCTTCATATCCTAAGTACTAACAATGGTTCGTAAACTAACACACTAAAAGAAAGGTTTGCCCTTAATCCCTTTGCATTTCTGAGCTAAGCTTCTAGGCATTGGCCCCGTAAAGATTTTGGAAAAACTAGGGAGTGGCTATGTCTTTTCGCGCAGATTTACAGCGTTTTGCCTTCGCTGTGCTAACAGCGCTGCTTGTCCAGGCGGGGCCAGCTCGGGCCGATCTGCCAGGGACAGCGGATCCCCCAGGGCTTAAGCGCTTCGCAGGATCCAGCATTGTGTTTCAATCGCGGGCCGATTACGACCGCTTTAAGTTGGCCCTTGAAAAAATCGTCTTCAGTGGCGCGATGGGAGCTGTGCAGCCGTACCGGTCTCAAACTGTCGAAGGGCGTCGCATCACGACCTATTACCGACTGCCGGAGCGGGTTGCCCCTCTTGAGGCGCTGCTCAACTACGAAACCGAACTGAAAGAGTCTGGCTTTGAGATCCTCTTCTCCGGGTTGGGGGAGGAGATTGAGACCCTCGGCTACAACAACCAGATTGCTGACGAGATCCTGGATATGAAGGGCACCTACAGCACGCCGGAAGAACGGGCCCAGTGGCCGTTTCAAAACGCCAGAGAAAACACTGCTGCCTATTTAGCCGCACGTGGCAAGTCCCCCGAAGGCGATGAGCGATTCGTGAGCGCCTACTTTGTGGTCAATACCGATGACTGGGAGATCACCCGCGGCAGTGGACCGATCCCGACCGGGATTACTCTGGGGCGAGTGGATGTCGTCGATGTCAAGCCCCGCCAGCAACGCCTGGAGCTGGTTGAAAGCATCACAAGCGGCGAGATCAATCAAGCCATCAGCCGCGATGGCCGGATCGCCCTCTACGGCATTCTCTTTGCCTATGACTCGGATCAGATTGAAGCGGCTGCCGAGCCCACCCTTGCCGAGATCGCCAAGCTGATGCGCGAGCGCACCGACCTCAGCATCCTCGTGGTCGGTCATACTGATGCAACCGGTAGCTTCGACTACAACCTAGGTCTCTCGCGGCGCCGGGCCGAGGCGGTTGTCAACCGGTTGGTTCAGCTGGGTATCGAGCAACGTCGACTCTATCCGGTTGGTGTGGGGTTCTCTGCTCCTGTGGCCAGCAACACCACTGAGGAAGGCCGGGCGAAGAATCGCCGCGTGGAGTTGGTGGATCTGGCGGGTGGCAAAATCCCCTAGAGGGGAGTTTCCAGGTCTTGGGGCAGGACGGGTATCGCCGAAACTCTGGACACTGCGGCTGCGGCGAACTAGTTTAGAGGCAACTCTTTACTTCTAAGCTATTTCAAGGGGTGGGATCCATGCTTAGGCCCAGTCTTTTGTTCTCCGGCTCGGCGCTGTTGGGTTTGCTGTCTTTGCCGTTTTTGATTGGCGAATGTGGCTGGTTGACCTCGTCTCGGAAAGGGCGGAGTGCGGCCACTGAGGTTTCTCTGCAAGCTTGGGAGCACTCTCTGCCGTCATCCCAGACCTTGTTTGAAGATGAACCAGGTTCTGGATCTTGGCTCAGGCGGCAAGCCCAACTGCAAGAACGGGTACAACAGCTTGAGCAGCGCTCTCTCGCTCACCAGCAGCAGGCTCATCAGTTGCTGGTACAGCAGGCAGCTCCCCAGCCCGCCGGGGTTGTTGGCCGTTCCAACCCAAGCCTTGCCGTGCCGGCACGGCCTCGGCGTCAGGATCCCACTCTCTCTCAATCCTCTGCTCCGGCGGATCTTCCCAATGAGCTGGCGCGGCTAACCCAGTCCATCCAACAGGAGCCGGGAAATGCGCAGCTTTATCTGCAACGGGCGCAATACTTCTGGCGTCAGTCTCAAGAAGATCCTGCTGCTTTACCGCAGCCTGAGCATGCTTCTGCCATTGCTCGCTTGATGCGCTCTGCTCTGCGGGATCTGGATATTGCCATTGCTTTGGATCCCTATCTGGCTGAAGCTTATTTGCTCAAGGCCAAAATCCAACACGAGCGTTTGCAAGAACCTGAGCAGGCTCTGGCAACCTTGTCTCCTCTGGATCGGATTGCCTATCACAACCCGCAACTGCACTTGATCCGCTCTCGCATCTGGGCCGAACAAGGCCATCTGGAATCGGCGTTTGATGTGTCGCATCTGGCGATTGAGCTGGCCAAGCAAAATCAAAGTGCTGCCGATCTTTTCGAGGCCTATGTCCATCGCGGCCTGATGTGGGCCAGCATCTGCGACTTCAATTTGGCCGTTCAAGATTTCAGCCGAGCTCTTGAGTTGCAGCCTTACCAAGGTGATGTGTACTACTACCGGGGTATGGCGCGCGCTTACCAGGGAGAGGATAGGGCTGGTGCCGCTTCCGATTTGGGTAGCGCTTTGATGTTGTGGCGGGCTTCCGGCACGGGATCCCCGGAGCTGCTGGAATATGCAGAAGCGGTACGGATGGAACTGCTACGGTAGCTGCAATTCTGGCTGGGTTTTTGCTGCGGATCTTTGGTCTGGCCGACTGGGCAGGGAAGTTCTGGGTCTAGGGTCTTTGCCCAAGAGCGTTTGGCAAGTCCAGCTAGGGCAAGCCAGGATGGTAGAGCCGTCTGTTACCTAGCCCCCTGAAGAGAACCCAGCCAGATGATGAGCCGAAGACAATTGACCATCTCCGTATCCTCCGTAGCCCTGGTGGTGGCCACAGGGATGCTGTTGTTGCTGCTGTGGCAACTGCGCAGCTTGGTGCTGACGGTGATGATCGCGGTGGTGGTGGCGGCAGCGCTGGCTCCCTTGGTGGATCTGGCCGAGCGACTACGCATCCCCCGCTGGCTGGGGGTTGTGCTGGTGTATTTGAGCTTAATTGCCGGGATTGCCGGCTTGGCTCTGCTTATTGGCCCGACGGTGGCGACTCAGACCCAGCGGTTGCTGACGAGGCTGCCTTTCTATCTGGAGCAGTTGCAACTGTTGGTGGATACCTGGATTGCTGATCTGGCGGGGGTGGATCCGGCGGCGCTGGACTACTTAAACCAGTTGCTCGACCCTCAGTCGTTGATGAGCTGGGCGGTTCGCTCGGGACAACGGGTGCTGGTGCAGTCTTTCGACTTCACCCGTGGTTTGCTGGGCGGTCTGCTGACCATGGTGCTGACCCTCTTCATTTCCGGCTACATGCTGGTGAGCGGCTCTGACTTGGTGCGGGGCTTGGTGGAGTTGTTTCCCTATCCCTGGAATGACCGGCTGGCTCAGCAGGTACACCCGATGGCCCAGCGCATGGGGGGCTACATTCAGGGGCGGGTGCTGGTCTCTGCCATTTTGGGTGTGATGATCACCGTCTCGCTTCGCTTTCTGGGCCTGTCGGAGTTCGCTCTGGCGCTGGGGGTGATCGCCGGGTTTACCAACTTGATTCCCTTTATCGGGCCAGTACTGGGATCCCTGCCCGCCTTGGTGGTGGCAATCGTTCAGGGGGGCTGGACTTTTTTGTGGGTGCTGATCCTATATGTTGCCGTTCAAAACCTGGAAACCTATGTGTTGGATCCTCTGTTGGTGGGATCCTCGGTGCGGGTGAAGCCCTTGTATCAGTTGCTGGCGGTGCTGGGGGGCACCCAGTTGTTGGGTATTGTTGGGGCGGTGATCGCCCCCCCGTGGGTGGCGGGTATGGCGGTGCTGCTGGAGAACCTCTATCTGAAGCCCAAGCAGGAGGCAGAGGTTCGAGCTAGACTACGCGCTCGGGCTACCGAAGCTGCCGGTTCTTTGGCTTTGCCGGGGATGGATTCTGCCGACGCGAGCAGCCCAGAGCCATCTTTTTCCTCTCGTCCGAATGGCTCTTCAAATGAGCCGGAAGGGTTGCCACAGGAAGAAAGTCTCTCGCCTGCGGATCCCGTAGCCGGAAGAAGTCCCTATTAGCAAGCTTCTCATCTATTCGCCTCTGTTGCTCTCGGAGAAGGGCTGCTGTGGTTTTGGGTAGGGTGCACATCTCAGCGGTGACGGGCATCGAGGATGAACAGAGCACTACCTACGACGAACAGGAGGCTGGCTCCTATCCCCAGCAGGGTTTGGACAACCTTGAGATTGAGAAAGGCTGGAGCTGCTGGATCCCACGGAGGGGGGTCGCTACCCAAGGTCATCACCTCGCTCGCCGCAAACAGGCTGCTCCCCAGCAAAAACAACCAACTGGCCAACTCGTAGCGGTGGCTGCCTCTCATGTCTGCTCCGACTGCAAGTGTTTGTAGGCTTGGGCAGCGGCGGCCATTTCCGCAGCCTTTTTCGAGCGACCTTCACCGCGGCCCCAGCACCGCCCTTGCCCCCAAACTTCCATGGTGAAATGGGGGGGATGTTCCTGGGCGGCCACCAGGCGGTATTCCGGCAGGCTGCCCCAAAGGCGTTGGGTCAGTTCTTGCAGGGCTGCTTTGGGGTTGCGCCGAGTGGGGTCTTGAAACCACTGCTCCACTCGTCGGTGTAAGTAGGGATCCAGCCAGGGATGCAGCCTGGGCAGCGTGTAAATACCCCAACTGAGATAAAAAGCCCCAAGCAGAGCCTCGAAAGCATCCGCCAGCCGCCGACCCCGTCCGGCCAAGTCGTTTTGCGAGCTGGATCCCACCTCGAGGTAGCGATCCAAGCCGTGCAGATCCGCCAGTTCTGCCAGGTAAGCATCGCTGGTCAGGTCGGAGCGAATCGCGGTCAGCTCTCCCACCGACAGATGGGGATAGGACTGAAACAAGAATTCCGTAACCAAAATCCGCAGGACAGAATCCCCCAACAACTCCAGCCGATCGTTGTTCCGTCGGCCATCCAGAGAAGGGTGAATCAGAGCCTGATCCAGCAGATCCCAACGCAGCTGCTCCAGCAAAGCCGGATCCCTGAATCCAAGACGAGCCAGCAAATGCTCCAAGGCACGACGGCGGGACGGGATCAACTCAACCATACCATCAGGATACTGACGTTGCCTCAGCGGTTAGAGCTGCACAGCTTAGGCCCATTTTGACCTGGGCCATCTCACCCAGGCCAGGATCCCCGCTCAGGCGGTAAGCCAGCTATGCTACAGGAGTAGTATAGGCTTTTCGAGGGAGGATCCCTGCATGCCCGTTCGCGCCCATTCCCCCATTCCCACGACCCAGATGGAAGTGACCAGCATTCGGCTGGAACGTGAGCTGAAGCAGCGACTGAAGGCGTTGGCCGGAAATCAGGGTTACCAGGCCCTCATACGGGAAATTCTTTGGAGCTATGTCCTACGCCACTCCCAAGGGGCTGCTGCCCTCAGTCCTGAGGATATTCGGGCCAGCTTCCCGGCCACGGCCCACCAAGCCCAATGCTGCGCTCTCACCGGACGGGCCATTCAACCGCAGGAGCCAATGTTGCTGGGGTGGACCACCGATGGGAAGTTTGTCGCCCTCAGCTCCTCCTGCTTTTAAGTTTTGGAGTCTCTGATACATTCACGCTGAACTCTCCTGAACATGGTTCAGGAAAGAAGCGATCGCATCCTGCCTATCTCTGAGCAGGAAGGCGGTATCCCGCAAAGCCCTGAGGAATACCCCCCGAGCGCTTTCCCCCTTCACTTCCCGGCAACCGTTGCGGTGGACTCAAGGATCAGGGGGAAACTTGGTCTACTATATCCCTCTCAATGACTTTTGCCAAACCGCCTAAAGCTCAGTAAATTCAGCAAAGTTCAGGGTTTTGGGGGTTAGAGGCATGCTCTCCAGTTGGCGAAAGGCTCCACCCGGCACGAATGCCACCCCTTTAGACGCCACGAAGTTCTCGATATTTTCTGGCCCGTTCCTCAGCTGGATCGGGGGCTTGAGCTTTGGCAACTGCCTCCTCCAGTTGGGCCATCACCGTCTCTGCCGGTTCAGCGGAGCGGACGACATAAAACATTAGGTTAATGGCTTCGTTGGCCGTCAGTTTGAGGGTTTCTTTTCCTTTGGGCACCAGCGCGATCTTGCCATCTGTGGTTGTGATGGCTGTATGGGATCCCTTAGCCAGAATCTCCCCCGCTTTTTCCAGAGTGACAAGCATATCCGTAGCTCACGGCAGCAGGACATCTACTATCCTATCGAATGTCTTGGGGCAAACGTTCCAGAAGGGTCTAAGCCATTTGGCGGATTGGGTGGGTTCATCATGGGTTGCCATGCTCTGCCAGCCAAGCATGCAAGTGGGGAAACAACTTTTGATTGGCTCCCGGGAAGGGAAATTCCGACAGCTCCGCCGGGCTGACCCAGCGCACCTCACTACATTGCAGGGCTTGGGCTTCTCCGCCCAGGTAGCGGCAGATAAAAGCAATAAGAGTAACGGTGAAATGGGTATAGGCATGTTCGATGGTGGCCAGCGGTGCGACCACCTCGATGTCGATGCCGATTTCTTCTTTTACCTCCCGTACTACACACTCGGCAGCCGTTTCTCCCGGCTCGATTTTGCCTCCGGGAAACTCCCACAGCCCACTGAGCATCGAGCTTTCCAGTCGTCGATCGATAAGGATTTCTTTTCCCCGCAGAACAATGGCAACCGCGATTTGCTTGTGAGGACGAGAGGCACGGGGTGCAGACATAGGCAATTGTTGGTGTTGACCTCGATTGTAGGCGCTGCAATCCGCTTGCCAAGGGCACCGGCCACAGTGAGGCTTTTTGGGACGACAGACGGTAGCTCCCAAATCCATCAGGGCTTGGTTAAAAGCCCGTGGCTGCACGGGATCCAACAATTGCTGGGAAAGCTGCCACAGCAGGGACAGACACTGGGACGGAGGCTGCTGCAAAGCCACCAAGCGAGCCAGCACCCGCTTGACGTTGCCATCCAAAATGGGCAAAGGCTGATCGAAGGCAGCGCTGAGAATGCCGCCGGCTGTGGTGCGCCCGATCCCCGGCAGAGCCAGCACCTGCTCCAAATCCCTGGGGAACTCGCCGTTCCGTTCCCGCACCAGGATTTGGGCGGCTTTGTGCAAGTTCAGGGCCCGCCGGTAGTAGCCTAGGCCCTCCCACAGTTTCAGCACCTGCTGCTGGGGGGCTGCCGCCAATGCTGGGATCCCGGGCAGGGTTTGCATCCAGCGCTGAAAGTAGGGGATAACTGTTGCCACCTGGGTTTGCTGTAACATCACTTCCGAAACCCAAATGGCGTAAGGATCCCGGGTGCGGCGCCAGGGCAGATCCCGCCCGTGTTCACGGTACCAACGCTGAAGAGACTGCCGCAAGCGTTGCAAAGAAGCCTCGTCCCACTCCCCTCCTTTGCTCGGAAGGCTGGCAATGTAGGAAAAACTGACCTCGGCTTCTGATATGGGCTGAGACTCAAGCCGCGTAAGCAAAGTGCAAAGCCCACCAGATCAGGGCCGAAACCACACCGGCCACAATTCCTGCCGAGATCAAAACGACAATTGGGCTATCTGCCCCCTTGAACTTCATAATGCCGCGATTGTAGTCAGCCATCCTTGCCTCCTACCAGCTGATACATTCACGCTGAACTCTCCTGAACATGGTTCAGGAAAGAAGCGATCGCATCCTGCCTATCTCTGAGCAGGAAGGCGGTATCCCGCAAAGCCCTGAGGAATACCCCCCGAGCGCTTTCCCCCTTCACTTCCCGGCAACCGTTGCGGTGGACTCAAGGATCAGGGGGAAACTTGGTCTACTATATCCCTCTCAATGACTTTTGCCAAACCGCCTAAAGCTCAGTAAATTCAGCAAAGTTCAGGGTTTTGGGGGTTAGAGGCATGCTCTGGCGTTGGGGTTGTCAGGGATGTTGATCGGGATCCAGATCTGCCAGCTCTATTCACAGGGAAAGCTGTGGCGAAGATGTCCCAGTAGAGGTGCTCCGCACCGCCGGCGCAAACATGCCTGGGGAGAAGCACCGTCCTCGGTCATGCATGATACAACCTTAGCATGGAACAGACTTTGACCCTGGTGATTTGGACTGTTTGGAATAACCAGAAGCTAGGCAACCCGCAGGACTAACCGGTCTGCTTCCCACTGTCGAAATAGGTTGAGAAGGTGGTCGGCTCTCTCTTCATGGGCAGCCAGGATCTCAGCGCCAGAACGGGCTTGATTGGCCAAGGGCAGCAGCAGCTCCACCACTTGGTAGCGGGTAGAGGCCATCATCTTGCCCGGGATGCGGGCGACGGGCCAGAAAATATCCATCTTCTGGGTCAGGATCTGGGCCGGATCCAGCTTGCCCAACAGATCTGAAAAGGGGATTTTTTGATCCCAGTAGCGCACGCTGCCATAGCGGACGAACAAGGGGTTGAGTTGCCAGCGGGAGCTCTTAAAAAATTCGACTGTAAAGGGATCCCAGTGGTCCACCTTTTTCCCTTGATGGCAACACCAGAAGAGATTTTGCGTGTGATACAGAGGCTCCAGATACTCCATGACCCGCAGTTGGTCGATGCGAGCAAGGGCCTCGTAGCGGCGATGGAACTCCGGGTGGGTGGCGGCAATCAACGGCCTGGCATTCCAATAGTCCAAGTAGGGGGCTACATCGATAAACTCCAGCCCGGCTTGGGCAAGCAAGTCGGGAATCTCGCCGATGTCGAAAGGAATATCATTGGCATGGAAGAAATTATCGACAATGTTTTCATCTTGTCCATAGTATTCTTGGTGAGCCTTGGCGTGCTTGGCCAAAAGGGAATTGGGGCTGGCTCCCTTCAGCAGTTGCCGCACAAATTCGATCTTTTCTGGGGTTGCAGGTGGGGTGATGCCCAACAACTCCAAGGCTCGCCGAATGCGGTACAGATGCCAACGGCCTGAACGGTTGTAGAGCATCAGCGCCATCACCCCATCGGGAGCCAACCGCGATGCCAGATTGCTCAAAGCCTTCACCGGATCTGCAGTGTGGTGAATCACGCCGTAGGAGCTGATCATGTCGAAGCTGCCTTCGGGCCAAGTAGAGGGATCCATCAGATCCCCGTACTGCACCGAACAGTTGCGCAGGCCGTGGTGCTTAATTCGCTTCTGGGCCATCTCCAGGGCCGGGCGGCTGATGTCGATCCCGACCACCGACCCATAGCCGGGGTTGCTGGCGGCAATGCCATGCACTTCCCAGCCGGTGCCACACCCGGCCACCAAAAACCTGGATCCTGTGGGCTCTTGCAAGGTGCGGGTGCGGGCGTACTGCGCCAAGGTATAGCTGCCCAGACTGGAGAAGCCCTCAAAGGGCCGGTCGTAAGGAATAGGAGGATAGGGGAAAGTCTCGTACTGGGCCTGCACCGCCCGGGTAATCTCGGCTTCGCTCACCAAAAGCACTTCCTCCCACGCGTTCCCCCCCATCCTAAGGTCTTCTTGACGCTTTGAGCCGGGAGATCTTGCTGGGTTGCCCGTCTGAGAACCTGGCCCTTCACAGCCTGGTTGTAAACCCCGCCGGAGGCAGAGCGGGCGGGACGGAGTCCTCACAAAACCGAGTGAGGCAGGCGACCCTCTGCCGAGCCGTTGGCTAAGGCCCTGCCAGAGCGTGAGTTGCCCGCTTGTAGGCTTCCTCCAGCGTCTCTGCCAAGGTGGGGTGAACGTGCACCAAGCCGGCCAGTTCTCGCACCGTGGCCCGGCGAGCAATGGCCTGAGCCGCCTCGTGGATCAAATCCGCTGCATGTGCCCCCAAGATGTGGGATCCCAGCAGTAGGCCGGTGCTCTTGTCAAAGACCAGCTTGACCATGCCCTCTGTCTCTCCCGAAGCAATGGCCTTGGAGTTGCCGCCAAAGTAGGTGCGCACCGTGCCCACGCTGTAGCCTTCCTCCTTGGCCTGAGGTTCGGTCAGCCCCACAAAACCCATTTCCGGGTGGGTGAACACCGCGGCCGGGATGCTGAGGTAGTCCATGTAGGCAGTACGGCCACAGATGTTTTCCACGGCCACTCTCCCCTGAGCTGCCGCCGCGTGAGCCAACATCATTTTGCCGGTCACATCCCCAATGGCCCAGAGGTGAGGCAAATCGGTGGCCATGCGGCTATCGACGGGGATGAACCCCCGTTTGCCGGTGTCGATGCCCAGCTCGGCCAAGCCCAGCCCCTCTGAGACCGGGATCCGACCGGCAGCCACCAAGCAGCCATCCACCTGCAGCGTCTCGCCGTTGGAGAGGTGAATGGTCACCGGCTGGCCGGGGATCACCTGCCGAGCCAGCACGCCCACAAAGGTTTGAATGGAGCGGGGCTTGATCAGCACTCGCTGGGCCAGGCGGGCAATGTCTGGGTCGAAAGCCGGCATCAGGGTCTCTAGGGCTTCGATGAGGATGACCTGGGATCCCAAGGCAGTGTAGATGTCGGCAAACTCCTGGCCAATGTAGCCACTGCCGATAATCGCTAGGCGCTCCGGGATCCACTCCAGCCGCACCGCCTCGTCGCTGGTGAACACCGTCCGGCCATCCACCTCGATGCCAGGGGGCACAAAGGGGCGGGAGCCCGTAGCAAGAATAACATCCTGCGCCGTGTAGGTGTGGGATCCCTTCTCTTCCTGGACTTCCACCTGCTGGGGTGCCACCAACTTGCCTCGCCCTCTCAGGATTGTTACCCCCAGCTTCTCCAGCGAGCGAGTCATGTCGGCGCGGATCTTCTCCACCACTTGGGCAGCATGATTGGCAATAGCCTCTCGGTTCACCTGAAGGGATCCCACTTGGATGCCCAGCTCAGAGCTGTGTTGCAGTTCCCGCAGGCGTCCTGAGGCGGCCAGCAGAGCCTTGGAGGGGATGCAGCCGCGGTTGATGCAGGTGCCGCCCATTTCTGCACCTTCGACGATGGCGGTTTTCAGGCCGGATTCGACAGCATGCAAAGCAGCGCCGTGACCGCCGACGCCGGCACCGATGATGATCAAGTCAAAATCGAAGCTCATGGCGAGATTGGATAACCGGTGCTTCATTCTCTCATCTTGTCGGCCTTCCCAGAAACCAGGCTGAGAGCACCCAAACCATGGGGTAGCATAGGGTCGCTTGTAGCTGGGGGGGAGCGGGGGTACGCATGGAACTGCAAGCTTTGATTTTCGATGTGGACGGCACGCTGGCGGACACGGAGCGGGATGGTCATCGCGTGGCCTTTAACGCTGCCTTTGCCGAGGCAGGGCTGGACTGGCACTGGTCGGTGGAGCTGTACGGCCAGCTCTTGGCCATTACGGGAGGTAAAGAGCGCATTCGCCACTTTATCGACACCATTCAGCCGCCGCTGCTCCCTGGGGAAGATCTGGTGGCTCTGATTGCCCGGTTGCACCAGGCCAAAACCCGCCACTACACGGCTCTGTTGGCCAAAGGCGGGATCCCTTTGCGCCCCGGTGTCAAGCGGCTACTGCAGGAGGCCCAAGCTGCTGGGATCCGCTTGGCCATTGCCACCACCACCACGCCGGAAAATGTAACAGCCCTTTTGGAGCACACACTGCCGGAGAGCCTAAGCTGGTTTGAAGTGATCGCTGCCGGCGATATTGTCCCCGCCAAAAAGCCCGCCCCCGACATCTACTTCTACACCCTGGAACAGATGGGGCTGCCCCCCCAGGCCTGCCTGGCCTTTGAAGACTCGGAGAATGGGCTGCGCTCTGCCCAACAAGCGGGGGTCCCCACTGTGGTGACGGTAAACGACTATACCCGGGATCAGGATTTTTCCGGGGCGGCTCTGGTGTTGGATCACCTGGGGGAGCCTGAGGATCCGTTTCGGGTGTTGGCGGGAACGGTGGGATCCCACCGCTACTTCACCCTGGAGTTGGCCCGACAGATCCATGCTCAAGTTGCCCGGTCTGGAGTGGGAAGCTCATGATGGCGTCAGATCTCCAAGACCTGCGGCAGCGCCTAGAGGCTCATCTGCAGCAAGTGGCCCAGCCGCGGGATCCCGACTGGTCGCCCCTGGGCCATAGCCAAGTGGAGCGCTACATCCAAGAGCAGCTTTCTAAGTGGGGATCCCTGGAGTCCTTCCCCTTTGAGGCCGGTGGCCGCCTGCACCGCAACTGGATCTTGAAATTGCCGGGATCCCGTTCTGGCCGCCAACCCATCCTCATCGGAGCCCACTTTGACGCTGCCCCGGCAACCCCTGGAGCAGACGACAACGCCAGCGGCATAGCGGTGTTGCTGGAATTGGCCCGCCATTTTGCCGCCAACCCTGCCCCTTCCCCCCTGTGGCTGGTGGCTTTTGACCTGGAGGAGCGGGGGATGGTGGGCAGTGGGGCTTACGCCCAGTTTCTTCAACGTCAGAGGCAATCCCTACGGCTGATGCTGTCTTTGGAAATGCTGGGCTACCGGGATCCCACCCCCGGATCCCAGGACTATCCCGCTGGCCTTGAGAAGCTTTACCCCAACCGGGGAGATTACATTGGCCTTATTGGCAACTGGCCCACCTGGGGGGATCTGCTCAAGCTGCAGCGTGATTTTCAAAAAGCGGGGATCCCTTGTTGCTGGCTGCTGGCCGGGCAGCGGGGCCTAATCCTGCCTGCCACTCGCCTGAGCGACCACTCCCCCTTTTGGGATGCGGGCTACGCCGCCGTTATGGTTACCGACACCGCTTTCTTGCGCAACCCTCACTACCACAAGCTGAGCGATACCTTGGAAACCCTAGATCCAGATTTCCTGACGGGGGTCTGCCAGGGCTTGATGGCCGGGATCCGCTTGCTGTAGCTCCTCCAAACCCCCCAGTCATTCCGGCAGCAAGTAGCATGCGTTGAATCCCAACTCCCCTCTCCTGGAAGGAGGCTGGGGGTAAGGATGGAATTGGCATCCTCAGTACGGAGATTTCTCCAGGGGGTTCGCGATTCTGCGACCGAGTCCTTTGCTGAAGAGGGGAGACAATAGACGAGAGTAGTAAGACGAGAGTAGTAGCAGGGAAAAGGTTAAAAAACCTGCCTTGGCACTGTAAAACTCAGCAGGAGATTGCGTATGAGCGCTTTTGCCCAAGCTCCCAAAAAGTGTGTTTCCGCCGCCTTCAAAGAAGAGGGCAAGCTGCAAGAGTGTATCCAGCGGCTTTTGAACCGTGGCATTCCCAACGATCGCATCTCCATTATTGGCCGCAACTTTCAAACCGAAGCCAAAATTACCGGGTTTATCACCCGCAAAGAGGTGGTTCTGGACGGTCTGACCAATGGGGCCATCTATGGATCCCTGTTCGGATCCCTGCTGGGGCTGCTCACTGGCGTGGGGGTGCTGTTCATTCCCTTTTTGGGGGCAGTGGTGGCCGCTGGGCCTCTGGGAGCCGCTTTGTTGGGGGCAACGGGCGGCGCTTTGTACGGAGCACTGGGAGCGGGCCTGGGATCCGCCCTGATTGCCTTGGGTATGCCGCAGGAGAAAGCCGCCATCTACCAAACCCGGGTACAGGCGGGCGAGTTCTTGTTGGTGGTGCAAGTACCGGAAGAGAAGTCGGGCGAAATTTACTGGCTGCTGCAGAGTGCTGGCGGAGAGGAAGTTTCCATTGCCGACTTGAACTTGCCCGGTGAGCCAGAGGGAGACTTAACCCCAGAGAGCATCTCGCCGGAAATCCGCGCTGACCTCTCGGAAGAAGCGCAGCAAACCTTTGTGGAAGCCTACAACCAAGCCAAACAAGAGAGCAATAACTCCACTCATGCACTCCTCAAAGCTTGGGAAAAGGTCAAGCAAATTTTCACACGAGATGAGAAAGGGATCTTCTCCAAACGCAAGCCCTAGCCCAAAAAGTTTCCGAAGTAGCGAGAGCACAGTAAAGCGCCATCTCGCCGCTCTGCCTGTACGTGTTCTGGGTCTGCTCCAATTTTTTAGCTGCAACCTTATATCCTGAGAATAGCCCGAAAAACTCTAACCTAACCTTGCAGGGGTGAGCCTATGGCTGCGAGTGACTTCAAGGATTACTACAAGATCCTGGGCGTCAGCAGAGATGCCTCTGCCGAGGAAATCAAGCGCGTCTATCGCAAGTTGGCCCGCCAGTATCACCCCGATGTCAACCCTGGGAATAAGGCGGCAGAGGAGCGCTTCAAGGAGATCAACGAAGCCTACGAGGTGCTCTCTGATCCAGAGAAGCGGCGGCGCTACGACCAGTTTGGGCAGTACTGGCAGCGGGTGGGTACTGGTTCTGCTGCTGGAATGCCGGGCATGGAGGGCTTCGCCCAATACGCCAGCTTCGAGGAGTTTATCAACGAGCTGCTGGGCCGTATGGGCTCCCGCCGCAGCGGGTTCCAGGGCTTCGCCGGCGGCTTTGGGCCGTTTGTTTCGGTGGATTTGCCGGGGCAGGATGTGGAGGGCACTCTGGGTCTCAGCTGGGCAGAAGCTTTCCACGGCACCCAGAAACGGCTGAACCTAGATGGAGAAACGCTAACCATCCGCATTCCCCCCGGTGCCAAGCCGGGCAGTCGCATCCGCGTCAAGGGCAAAGGCCAGGTCAGCCCCTTTGGCGGGCCAAGAGGGGATCTCTACCTCACTCTGGAGCTGCCCCCCCATCCCTTCTTCCGCTTTGACGGAGACAACCTGCTCTGCGAGCTGCCCATTACTCCTGACGAGGCGGCTTTGGGAGGGACGGCGGAAGTTCCCACCCCCACGGGTCGCGTGCAACTGAGGATCCCTGCCGGGGTAGACAGCGGCCAAACCCTGCGGCTGCGGGGCCAAGGCTGGCGGGATCCCCAAGGCCAGCGGAGCGACCTGCTGGTGCGGCTGAAGGTGGTGGCACCCAAATCCCTTTCCCAGACCGAGCGGGATCTCTACGAAAAGCTGCGCCAAAGCCGTAGCTGGGATCCCCGCGCCCACTTGCAGGAGGTGAGTCTATGAGTTTGGCCATTGTGCGGGTAGAAGAACGGCTCTATACCTTCGAGCAGGCCACGGAACTGCTGGGGATCCCTCCCCACCTGCTGGAATGGCTGCTGGCCCAAGGCTTAGTGGAGGCCGAGAGCAGCTACCTGACCCCCCAACAGCTCAGGCGGTTGTTGCAAATGAGCCGCCTACACCGAGACTTGGGGCTTAACTGGACGGGGGCAGCGATGGTCTTGGACATGGCTCAGGAAATTGCCCGGCTCAGGGGGCAACTGCGCCATTACCGCGGATTTTGAGGCTGCCCAGCTAACCCATCAAGGAGATAAACTTCGATGAACCCTATGGAACAGATCATCCGACGTAGCCAAGTGGTGGGCCTGCTGGCCCTCGATGGCAGCACTGCTACCGCCTTGGGCACTGTAGAAGAAGTCTGGGTTGACCCAACAGGGCGGGTATGCTACTTCACCAGCCAGCAGGGATACACCCCCCTGGAGCAGATTTCTCTCATCGGGCCAGACGCGCTGCTGACCTACTCTACCGTTTTTGCTACCCCCCTAACCCCCATCAGCTCTCTTTACCGTCGCACAGTGCGCATTGGGAATCGAGAGGTCGGCTGGATTGAGGATTTTCTCTTTGACTGGGAGACTGGAGCGATTGCCGCTTATATTCTGGGTGGCAGCATTGCCGAGCCTTGGGGGGGGCGCGCCGTTCTCCTGCCTGAGGACGTGGAAGCCATTGATGTGGACGCGGTGGTGGTTAAGGAGGATGCTCCGCAACGGCTGAAATCGGAAGCGGAAGGCTTAAAGAACTTTTGGAGCGAAAAATCTCGGCAGGTGAAACAGCTTATCCAGCGCATGGGGGATCGCCTCAAGGCGTTGGTTGGCCCCCAGGATCCGCCGGAGGTGGTGCGCGTTAAGGTGAAGCAGGTGCGGGACGAGCTGGCCAAAGGGGGCAAGTTCGATCTCTCCCTACTGGACGAGGCGGCAGAGTTTCTGCAACACAAGTGGGAAACCTGGCAACACCGCCTCAGCCGCGCCGCTCAGCGCATGCAGGCTGCCCTTCAGGCTGCTTGGGAGAAGCTGACCGAATAATTTTTCAACCTCTAGCCTACGGTCGCTACAGATGCTGCGAAGTTGATTCTTAACTCCCCTCTCCCTCTAAGGGGGCTGGGGGTGAGGGTCAGCAGCAGGGGGATTCCGTCCCACTGCGCCGTCGGAACTGTTGCAAACCCGTTGGAAATGGCCACCCTCGCCCAACTCTAGCTGACAGATGGCGGCCTTTTCCGCTAGGATTTGGGAGCGCTGTCAATGCTCGGATCAGGTTTCAAGACCCCCGCAGGGCACCTGTACGGCAGGGAGAAAGATGACTTACGCAATTGTGGAAACCGGCGGTAAGCAGCTTTGGGTGGAGCCGGGGCGTTTTTACGAGGTCGATCGCCTGGCGGAAGTGGAGGAGAACAGCCCCTTCGATTTGTCTCGTGTGCTATTGATCAACCACGAGGGACAAATCACGTTGGGGCATCCCTACGTTTCGGAGGCGGTCGTCAGGGCACGGGTTTTACAGCATCGGCGCGGCGATAAAATCATCGTCTACAAGATGAGGCCAAAGAAAAAGACCCGCAAAAAGAGGGGCCATCGGCAACCGCTGACCCGTCTGCTGATCGAGTCTATTGAACTCAATGGGGTGCCCCTAGCCACGGCACCATCCCGTACGGAAGCGGCTCCAGAGTCTAACCCAGAGGCAGCCCCTTCGGCAGCGGCGACAGGGATCCCTGCGGATGAGGAATAAACTCTGAACTCAGCTAGAAATCGCAGGAGCCCCGCACTGTACCCGTAGGGTCAGTGTCGGGAGGAATGCGGAAGTTATGATAGAACCATGACCCAAGTCCTGACTGTCCCCTGCAAGCTCAAGGTGTCCCAGTCGCAAGCCGCAAAGTTGGATGCGACAATGGATGCCTTTGTGCAGGCGTTGAACTGGGTCAACCAAAACACACCAGAAAAAGTAGTCAACGCAGTCAAACTCCAGTCCCTTTGCTATTACCAGATTCGCGCTCGGTTTGGCTTGTCCAGTAACTTGGCTCAGCAGGTCTGCAGACGGCTGGCCGGTGCCCGTAAAGTTGCCCGACAGAAAAACCGTCCGGTCAAAGCGTTCAAGAGAGGCTTTGCGACCTACGATGCCCGTATCTTTTCGTTTCGCGAGAAAGACTGGACGGTGTCGCTGACCACGGTTGGGGGTCGAGAGCGCTTTGAGCTGGCGATTGGCCGTTACCAGAGAGAACAGTTGGCAGGCTCCAATCCCAAATCTGCCACTCTGGTCAAGCGCAAAGACGGTTCCTACTCTATTCAGATCTGTGTGGAAACGGAACCGTGCCCACCGCAACGCACGGATAGAGTGCTGGGGGTGGATTTGGGAAGGACGGATATTGCTCATACATCGGAAGGAGATAACTGGAATGGACAGCAGTTGAACAAAGTCCGAGACCATCACTCGCGGTTGAGGGCGGTACTTCAACGCAAAGCCAGTAAGGGCACCCGCAGTTCGCGGCGCAGATGCAGAGAACTGTTGCAACGGCTGTCTGGCAAGGAGAGACGCTTTCAGTCGCGTCAGCGTTGCGTAGCAAAAACGTGGGTCAATCATCGCATCTCCAAAGCTATTGTCTCTAGGGCAAAGACCACAAACAGCGCTATTGCTCTGGAAGACTTGACAGGGATTCGGGAAAGGGTCAATCAACAGCCACGCAGCAAAGCCGAGCGGCGCAGGGCCAACAGTTGGGCGTTCTACCAACTACGTCAGTTTCTGGAATACAAGGCGAGGGCTGCAGGGGTTTCTCTGATTCTTGTGCCGCCTGCCTACACGTCGCAGACCTGCCACCGGTGTTTGCACATCCATCCCGACCCTGCGCAATCCTACCGCAGTGGAAAGAAGTTTAAGTGTGGACACTGTGGATGGGAAGGGGATGCGGATTTGAATGGTGCGAATGTGATTGCGCTTTTGGGGGCTGCTGTAAACCAGCCTAGAGGTTCGTGGTTGGCTTGCCAACTGCAGGGCTACCGAAAGCCCGCCCTGTACTGCGAAGCAGTCAGGGTCGGGTAGTTTACGTGTCCTGAATCCCGATTTTTTTATCTCGTTTCTGTTGATCACGCAGTTGCATAGGAGGCGTTATGGCTCATAAGAAGGGAACGGGCAGCACTCGCAACGGTCGAGATTCCAATGCCAAGCGGCTGGGGGTGAAGCGCTATGGGGGCGAGCTGGTGCATCCCGGCCACATTCTGGTCAGGCAGCGGGGCACCAAGTTTCACCCAGGGGTGAACGTGCGCATCGGCGGCGACGACACCTTGTATTCTGTGGTCACCGGCATTGTGACTTTTGAGCGCTATGGCAAGTGGCGGCAAAAGGTGAGTGTCTACCCAGCTGAGGTGGCTGCCCAGTAGGGAAAGGCCCAGCTTTGAAACTGCCTGGGAGAGTTTCTTCCGCAAGAGAAGATTCTCGCTTCTGTCGACCAAGCTGCTTGCCGGGCTGAAAACTGTCTGCTCCAGAGCAGGCAGGGTTTTGCTGTTGCTGATTCCTGAACTTTTTTCGTTCTTGAGGATTGGGGCCAGCCGGAAGAGAAGAGGAGCTAGGGATCCCTGACCACTTAGGGGCGAAAATGGCAAAAGCGTGGAAGGCAGAAAGCTGATGCGGGTGTATCTGTTTCGCTGGGCAGGGTTGCTTCACCTCATTGCCGGGGTGATGTACCTCTACTGGCGACTGACAGCCGGGTTGATGGATTTGGGATCCCTTTTGTTTTGGGGGGCAGAGCTGTATGTTTGGCTGGCGGCGGTGGGCTTTACCCTCAGCCGCTATCCCCAGGTGCCGAGAGAGACGATCCCATCCCCGGAGGTTCTGCGGCGGTCGTTTTTCCAGTTACCGCGAGTGGATGTGCTGGTGATGCGCCAGTGGGATTCCGTAGAGGCAACCCGGCAGACGGTGCTCTCGGCTCTGCACCTCGACTACCCTTGGGAGCGGTTGTTTGTCCACATTGTGGATCGGGTAGAGGATGAGGAGATGGCCAAGGCGGCCCGGGCCATTCCCTGCGAATACTGGGCCTGCCCTAGCCCCACAGCCGACCCCCTGGCTTACGCGATGGGATCCCCTCATATCCAAGGGGAGTATCTCCTCCTAGTACAGCCGGGCCATTTTCTCGAGCGGGACTTCCTGTGGCAGACCTTGCCCCGCTTTTACGACTCGCCGGAGCGGGCTCCAATTGTCAACCGAACTGGCTTTGTGCAGGCAATGCTGCGCACCCTAGGCCAGCCCAGAGCCGTTCACCCCCTGCAGCAGCTCTTGGCGGTGGGATCCCAGGGCTACCAGGCGGCACCCCTGTTGGGTTCTGGCTGTCTCATCCGGCGCAAGGCTTTGGAAGGGATCCCGCGGATCGACATTCGTCGCCCTGTGCAGTTGGGGTGTCAGATGCACTGCCGTGGCTGGCAATCTCAATTGGTTCGCCAAACCCAGGTTACGGGTGTTTTGTTGCCCTTGCGCAACCGCCGCGTTGCTTTGCTGGCTTTGTTTTCGGCCTTGAGGGAAAATCCCTTCTGGGGCAAGCCGACCACGCAGCAGCAGCGCTTTCAATACCTGTGGCTGGCCCTCTGGGCTGCCGGTGGGATGGCGGAGCTGGTCTACTTGGCGGTGCCGATGGTCTTTCTCTGCACGGGGTGGATGCCGGTGCCGGCCTTTGACCGGGTCTTCTTCGCGTGGTTTTTGCCTTATGCTCTCCTAGGGCGCATCAGTTGGCTCTTGGCCTTTCCCCCGCATTTGTGGGGGGCAGCTTGGCAGTCGGAACGGCAGACGGGCAGCCAGTTTTTTCAGTCCATCCAGGCGCTGGTGCAAAGTCTGCAGGGAGTGCCCCCCTATCCCGAGCAGCCTTCCCAGCTCTCCTTGGGGCCTCAGGCTCTGGCTATTGTGCTGACTTTTCTGGCTATGGGGGTGGGATCCCTGCGTTCTGCCGGCAGTTGGGATCCCTCTTGGCCTGAGCTGCTGTTTGGCTTGGTCTGGGCCTTCTACAACCTGATGATCCTGACGGTGCGCCCCGACGATCACGATTTTGCCGGCCTTGCCCTGCTCAACAACCGCACCGCCGAGTGGGCAGAGGAGAATTACGGTCATCTGGATTCAAACTAAGGCACTGCGCTCACACCTGAAACATGGGTCTCGTCTTCGCGTCAGCGTTGCGGAGCAATAACGTTGCGGAGCAATAATGCACCGGGTCAGAAGGTTTTTCTCAGTAGTCCGGGTGTCTCACCCCAGACTGAAGCGACTGTAAGGGCTTCGCACCGCTGGCACGAGCGGAGATTCTTAGGGGTGCAGAGCCAAGACAGCCCGCGTCCAAACTGACGATCTGCTCCTGAGCTGGCAACCCTCTCCGGAACCTGGCTGTTGGGATTCTATCTCTCTGCTATGTGGAAAGGGTTGGATGGCAAAAGCTATGCTGGAATCTAGATTGGTATCTTAGCTTGACCTAGAATCGGGACTCATTAGGACTGTAGAGACCCAGAACATAAAACGACGCCGAGTTGATTTGCTAGAAAAGAGAGTGCGTTAGTAAGCGCTGGGGGGAGTCCCTGTCTGAGTTCCCAACCGTTTTTTCAGGCTTTAAGTGGTCTTGTAGGCTTGTAGGTAAAAACGACGCAACTGTGGAGTCAGAGAGACCGCCCCTGCGACTGCTACCCCTGGGTACGGATCCCCGTCAACAGGGCTGTGCCTATTGGGTGGAGATCGGATGCCACCGCTTGCTTCTCGATTGTGGGTTGCCCGCTCCTGCTCTCTTTAAGGCTCTGCCAGGGATCCCGGATGCGGTAATCTGCAGCCATGCTCACTTTGACCATGTGCAGGGGCTGCCTGCTTTTCATCGTCGTTACCCTCAGGTACCTCTCTACGCCACGCCGGTGACTGCTCATTTGGCCGCTGGTCTGTGGGAGTGTGGCGTTTGGCCAGGCTACGACCGGGACATTCGCTTTCCCCCCTTTCGGGCGCTGCCTTTGGGCCGGGCGCGAGAGATTTTGCCCCATCTGATGCTCACTTTCTTTGCGGCTGGGCATCTGCCGGGAGCGGCGGCAACCCTGCTGCAAAATACCCAAACCACTCCGGCCCAAGCCTGCGTGTACACGGGCGACTGTTCCCTGGCCTCAACTCGCTTTGCCCCCGGCTTGGATCTCATTGCTTTGCGCCACTGGCAGCCGGACGTGTTGCTCATCGAGGCTTCGCTGGGATCCACCCGCCATCCACCCCGTCGTCACCTGGAAAATCGCCTGGTGGAGCGGTTGCTCAGCGCCTTGGAAGCGGGGCAAACGGTGCTGTTTCCCCTGCCAGTGTTGGGGTTGGGGCAGGAGCTGATCTTTCTCCTCAAAGCCCACCACCGCTTTACCCAAGCCCCCCAAGAGCTCAAGATATGGGTGGCGCCGGGGCTGGCGGCAGGCTGCAATCTCTACGAGCGCTTGCTCACCTACCTGCCGGAGCCGGTGCGCAATTTCGCCACCTACCAGCCCTTGTTCTGGGAAGACCGCCTGCAGCCGCGGGTTCAGCCCCTTACCGAAGCGGATCCTCTGCCCCAAGGCTTGCTGCTGTGCGACGCCGATGCCGGGCCTGAGGCTTGGGATCCCATCTGGTCGAGATTGCTGGCCCAACCGCAGCGCTCCTGTCTGCTGGTGCGGCTGCCAGAGGTGGAACTGGCTACCCCGTTTGAGCGTTGGCCGGCGCCGCTGCGCTCCCGCATTGCCGTTGAATGGATAACCTGGCACAGCCACAACGATGTCGGGCATCTCACCCAGATCATCCACACCTTTCGCCCCCAGCATTTGGTCTTGGTTCACGCCGACCCCAAGCAGGCTCAGGATCTGGCGGATCTGCCGGAGCTGTGCAATCGCTACCATGTCCACTGCCCTCAGCCTGGGCATTGGCTGGAGTTGCCCGATGGGCACCTACAAACCCCAGTTAGGCTCGCGGAGCTGAAGGCCGGTTCCCCCGCCGAGATCAGGGATCCCGCTGTGCGCTACGAGGGGGAGGTGGAAGAAGTTTGGCAGGAGCAGGGGTCGCCGCGGACTTTGGCGGGGGTACAGGTGCGTCTGCCGCCCCAGATTACCCAGGATCCCCGTTGGCTGGCCTGGGCCGATACCGGCCTGGTGGAAGCCCGCTGGCAGGGATCCGAACTGGTGCTGCGCGGCCTTTCTCCACGGGAGCTGATCCGCCCGGCAGAGGCTGCCCCTTCTCCAGCAGGGATCGTGCCGCGTCCAAAACAGCCTTCTGTATCCAGTCATCACGGTGGCAAAAAGTGCCAAAATTGTCGCTTTGCCCGCCAGATCTTGACTTCCCAAGCCCAAGCCTTTCGCTGCGATCAGGAACGCTCTCCCCTCTACCGCCTCAGGGTGGATCCCCAGGGGAGCTGCCCCTACCATCAGCCGCAGGAGATCCGCTCTTCCGGTTAGCCGTCAAGCCAGGGAAGCCCAAAGGCTAGAATGGGGCAAGTCGCGGTGCCAACCATGCTTGAGCAAGATTCCTGGGCAAATCATCGCCGTGGGCCGGTCGGATCCCTGGAGCGCCCAGCCGAGGCCTTGGCTGCGGCCAGCCCGCCCGTAGTGCAGATGGTTGGGGTGAACAAAGTCTATCCACTGCCGGAGGGCAGTTTTCAGGCCCTCTACGATATCGACTTGGCGATCCAGCCGGGAGAGTATTGCGCCATTATGGGGCCCTCTGGATCCGGCAAATCCACCCTGATGAACCTCATCGGCTGCTTGGATCGGCCCAGCTCAGGGCGCTACTGGCTGGATGGGGTGGAAGTTTCCACCCTGACCGATCGCGATTTGGCCCACATTCGCAACCAAAAAATCGGCTTTGTCTTCCAGCAGTTCCATCTCCTGCCCGTCCTGACAGCGCTGGAGAACGTCATGCTGCCCTTGGCCTATGCTGGGATCCCGGAGCCGGAGCAACGCCGGCGGGCCAAGCAAGCCCTAGAACAAGTGGGCTTGGGGAGCAAACTGCAGCAGCGTCCGGCCCAACTCTCCGGCGGCCAGCAGCAGCGGGTGGCGATTGCTCGTGCCATTGTCAACCGACCCCAACTGTTGCTGGCTGATGAGCCGACTGGGGCTCTGGATAGCCATACCGGCCAGGAAGTGCTGAACCTTTTTGCGGAGCTCCACCGGCAGGGCATCACCCTGGTCGTGGTCACCCATGACCTTGAAGTAGCCCAGGCCGCCCAGCGCATTATCCGGGTTGGGGATGGCCGTTTGCTGGATTGAGAGGGATCCGCCTGGGGGCAGTTGGGCGGTTCCCAGTTGCAGTGAACTTGCCTGCTGGATGGATCCCTGGCTTCCCTCTCCCTTTGGGTGAAGGTCAAAGGGAATGTCTCAAACGACCCTATCTAGGACGGCCCGGCTTAGGCTACTCTAAACGCAACTGAGGGCTTGGGAAGAGGATCCATCGATGAAACTGATCGAAGATATCATCCGGTTTTTGGAAACCCGCCTGGAAGAATTTCTCAGGGCCCACCCTGAGATCGAGCTGCAAGCCCTCGATGAGCAGTTGCGCCAGCAGGAATCCGATACCCTGCGGCTGTTGCAGGAAAGCCGCGCCCAAGAGGAAGCTCTCCAAAAAAGCATTCTCAACTTAGCCGAGGAGATTAAAACCTGGCACTTTCGCATTGAGAAGGCGCAGCGGGCCAATCGTCCCGATCTGGTCGAAGGAGCGCGACGCCGGGAGGCTGAGCTGTTGGAGAGGGGCAGCCAGCTATGGGGTCAAATGAAAGCCCAAAAGGAGAAAATCCAACAAATGGAAGCCCTGCTGCCGCAGATTCGCCAGCGCCGCCAAGAAGTGAAGGCTAAGCTGCAGGAGGTAAAAGCCGCACAAGCCAAAGGCATCGACAACCCGGACCGGAATTTCAGCCCTTGGGGAAAACCTTTCGAGGCTTGGGATGAATTGGAAGAGCAATTTCGTCAGCTAGAGGTGGAAAACGAATTGAATGACACGAAGAGGAAGGTGCGGGAACAGCAGCGGCGATAACGGCCTGACCCATGTCTAAAAACTTTGTTAATTTGCTAATGTTGAATCCAGTTGCAACGGCCAAAATCGAGCTGGGCGGAACTTGTGATTTAAGCCCTTGGTCTCAAGAGCCATAGCCACATCATTTCCAGAACTTTCTCTGGCACCGACCGGGAAGAAAAGTCTCTCCTCTCCCCCAAGAGTGATACGCTATTGGGCATGAATGAGTTGTATCTGAATCACCCCACATTTGGTCTGCTCTACAGCCTGTGTCAGGTCGACGAAAATCAGGCTCTCTTCACCACTCTCTACGCCCAAAGGCTCTTTTTTCGGGTTTACTTCAGGCCGCCGGATAACAGCGGGGATCCTGCTGCCATGGAGGAGTTGGTCTTCGATCCGATTAGCCGTAATGAGGCTCGCCAGCTCATCGAGGAGCAAATGCGCCTGCTGCGCCGTGCTGCCCGCCAAGATGAGCTAGAACAATTGCAGTTGATCTACAAGCAAACCTTTTCCTGAAAGAGGGTTTTCTGAAGGTCTTGCAGGGCTCAGGACGAGGGTTTTGTTCCTCAGATAAGATAGCCACCTAAAACTGAGACAGAAAGCGCAGGTCGCTGGTATAAAACAGGCGGATATCCTGAATGCCGTGGAGGAGCATGGCCATCCGCTCAATGCCGATCCCTGCCGCAAATCCGGTGTAGCGCTCCGGGTCGTAGCCCACCGCTTGAAATACATTGGGATCCACCATGCCGCAGCCGAAGATTTCCAGCCATTTCGAGCCAAAGCGCACGTCCATCTCAGCAGAAGGCTCGGTAAAGGGAAAATAGCTGGGCCGAAAGCGGGTTTCTCGCTTGCCCAATAGGCGGGTGATGAACGTGTTGAGGGTGCCCTTCAGGTCGGAAAAGGTGAGGTTCTCGCCCACCGCCAAAATTTCCATCTGGTGAAACACAGCGGAGTGGGTGGCATCCACGGTATCGCGGCGCATCACCCGACCGGCATGCACAATGCGCAGCGGCGGCTGGTGTTGCTCCATGTAGCGCACCTGCACCGAGGAGGTTTGGGTACGCATCAGGTAGCCATTGGCCAGGTAGAGGGTATCCTGCATATCCCGCGCCGGATGGTCGGCAGGGGTGTTGAGGGCCTCGAAGTTGTAGTACTCCGTCTCGAGCTCAGGCCCATGCACCACGGTGTAGCCCATTCCCACAAAGATATCGAGCATGCGGTCGATGGTGGCCTGCAGCGGATGGATCCGCCCCAGAGGCCGACGGGGCCCGGGCATAGTGACATCCAGGCGCTCTGCTTCTAGGCGGGCCAGCAGTTGAGCTTCACCAAGGGCCTGTTTGCGCTGCTCCAGACTGGATTGGAGGGCCTCTTTAAAGGTGTTGGCCAAAGCGCCAATGGCAGGCCGTTCTTCTGGGGGCAGCTTCCCCATTCCCCCCAAGATTTTGGAGAGCTTACCTTTCTTGCCCAGGTAGTCGATGCGGATCTGCTCCAGAGCCTCCAGACCGTCAGCTTGTTCCACTTGGGCGAGGGCCTCGCTTTGCAGGGTGAGAAGCTGTTGGCGAAGCGTGTCTTTTTCGTCTTGCATGGGGCCGATTCCAAGGGCAGAAGGGATCCCTGGGGTTGTGAGGAGTCCCTACAAAGGTATCACAGGAGGGAGCTCGGTCGCGCCTTTGCATCCGATGGGGTTGGTCGGCAGCAGGGGGAACCCTTTTGGGGAACTAGCTCTGAGGCGCCGAATCTGGCAACAGACACCCCAGAGCGTCACACCCTGCCGGTCCCTCTGCTGCCAAGGTAAAGTTGCGGTCGTAGCGGGCCAGGGCCGCGAAGAAGTTATCTGTCCGCCGTCTCTTTTTGACCTCGGCCACCAGTCGTTCGTAGGTGGGCTTGTCGATTTTCTCAAAAGGCAGGCGGGGGAAGGGGGCATCGAAGCGGGCCAGCAGCGCTGCGCTGATGTAGCCCTCGTCGTCGCGGATGGCTTCGTAGATACGGGATCCCAGAGCTTCCACCTCGTCCTCCCGCAGCTCGATGGTGGCGGAGGTGTTGTGGGTGGTGTAGTACTTCTGAACCTGCATATAGAAGTCAAACTGGGCCAGGGCCGAGAATTGCTCGATCTCGATCTGGCCAGCACCGGGCAGGTTGGCCCATTCTACTTCCACAGGCAGTTCCACCAGCCATTCGGTACAGCGGGGATCAAAGGGGTCGTTGAGCAAGTTCCCGTTTTCATCTTTGTCCGCCTGAGCAGGTACCACCGAGTAGCCATAGTCCAGACAGGCCAGCGCCACCGGGTCATTTTTGGCAAAGGTGATGCGGCGGATGTAGCGTTGGGCTTTGGGCGGGTGCCAGCCGGGAGAGGCGTTGGTGAGCAGCGACTTGGTGCCGGCGGGCTGAACCGTGGTGCAGCGGTTGGGGCGGCGCAGGCTGTGGCGGTCGCAGTAGTCCCAGACCACGCGGTGGACGATCTCCTTCCAGCGGCTGAGGTATTCCCGCTCCTGCTGCTTGAATTCCTTCCCGATGGGGGTATCGGGTCTCCCTTCCTGCCACCAGCGCAGCCATTCAACCCCAAAGGCTTTGACGCAAAAGTCGAACAGGCCTGTGAACGAGACGCCGACGATGGGATCCCATTCCCGCGAACGCTGAAAGCGGGGTTCCACAAAGCGGTGGTGGAGTAGGGCTGCCACCGTGAGGGCTCCCGCCGTGAAGGCGTCTTCCTGCTCCTGCCAGTTCTGGGGATCCAAACGGTTGAGGTGGATCTCGGCCAAGTTGCAATGGAATGTGTGGCCAATAATCTCGCCACAGTTGTGGACAACAAACCCATTGGCATCAAAGCACGCTGGGCCGGGGACAGTACAGTCATACACCGGCTCTACCCCGTCTGCCTCAAGGGCAGCAACCGTCACAGCAAACCGCTCTCGGTTGAGCTGGCGCTTGTAGCCATTCAGCAGTGCCTCTAGCTTTTGGGCTTTGTGCGGTTCCCGAAAGCCGACCCATTCCTGGAACAGATGCAAGTTGTCGTTGGCAATAACCAATTCGTGCTGGGCTTTGCAAGCGTATGGTGCAGGTTGGCGAGCACTGTTCGGCAGCAGGCGATATCCAGCAGGACGGCGATTCTCATACAAAACTGCAATGATGCCCAGCCGCGCCAGCATGCGCTGAACCGCTTTGAGAGTACCCAGATGGCTTTGAGAGAGCCGCACGCTAACCCCTTTCTCCTGATTACCTTGCACGCTGCCATCCGCATCAAAGAGCCCGCACAAGAAGCCTCGATGAAACTGGAAGCTGGTGGCTTCGAGCGCCTCTGTCATCTGCTTTTGTCCGGGCCTCATGCCGAACTGGGCCGCCAGTTTTGCCAACCCCCTGGAGCCGATAACCCGCAACCCAAGCTGCGCATAGTGATATGCCTCTGGCTGGCGGGGCTCGTAACCCACTGCCGTTTGCAAAAGCTGAATCGCATACTGGCTCATTTCGGCTTGGGTATCTTGCCAATAGCGTAATAAAGCCGTGTCGTTCCACGGGGTTGCCGTAAGGCTACCGTCACCCAGCAAATTCCCCAAAAGCCAGCCTTCTTCCCAGGTACCCGCCCCATCCCACGGGGTGAGATCGCGATGGTTGTGCAGCAGGATGCGGTCGCCCGGTTGTAGGCTTTCTGCCGGTACCCACTCGGTGTATTGTGCCTTTTGGGTTTGAGCGGTGACTTTGAGAACCCGATGGTTGCCTGTCAGCCGCAGAGAGAACCCTTCCTTGGTCAAAAGCTTCAGCACAGGCTTGGTACCGGAGTAGAAGAACCCCTCCGGTGTGGTACTGAATAGTTCTCCATTGACATAGGTGCTGTGCTGCTTCCCAATCAGGTCTCTCACCTGGCGCGGCCCATCGCCCGTGTGCACCCAGGTATCGGCTGTCACGCAGGGATTCAGCCCATAGCGCCACAGGCGATCCTGAAGTTCCTCTTCCCCTAGGGAGGGATCCCGTCCCTTTAGCCATTCTCGGGCCGTTCCTGCCTCATAGGCTTTGAGAAAGTCGGGTTTTAGGTCGGGTGGGATAAGGTCGCAATTGGCCCGTGCTACGGCTTCCCCGGCCCACTGGATGGCCCCCTCGCCTGAGTAAAACTGCTTCCGCACGGCCTCAACACATTCTTCCCGCGTTGGTTTGCGGTGAAACACCCGCGTGTGGTTGGCCATGCGCAGGGCATCTCGCTCGGGGTCAATTCTCCAGTTGCCGTTTTCGTCCTGCTGCCACAAGTTGTCTTTGGCGGTGGATCCCAGCTGGTCGTCGGCAGCAAACTGACGAATGCCAGCGCTACGACGAATGTTTCCCGCCACCACCACCACCGCCGCCTCGTCGATGAGCAAACAGCACTCCACCGAGTTCAGTTGCCGACCTACCGCCCTGTTGAGGATGGCGGCACAGCGCTCGTACAAGCCGGGCAGCTTAATGGGGTTGGCTACGCCCCCAAACCCTTTCAGCCGCTCCCCAGCCGGGCGGACATCGCTCAAGTCCACTGTCACTTCCACCTGGCCCCCAAAGCTGGGATCCGACGCCAGCTCCAGCAGCGCTTGGTAGGACTCCACCCAGCCGCGGCGGCTGTCCCCCACCTGGATGTGCACCTGGGATCCCTGCCGTTGGATGCGGGTGTGCTCCTGCCGCTCTTCGGGAGGGGTGGCGCCGATGGATCCCTTCACGTGAACCCGCAGGCGGTTGACAATGGGGGGCAACTGGCGGATGAACTGGGGTTCCAGCACCGCTCCTGTGCCGCAGCCCATCATGGCCAAATCCATCATCAGGCCAAAAGCCTGCCAGTCCACCACGGTGGTGCTGGTGCAGTTGTAGGCGCCGGAGAAGTTTTCCGGCTTCTGGATCCAGTCGGTGCCCATCACCCACAAGGCTCGACCGGAGATCAACGCCTTCAACTGCCGCTGCAGACGTTCTACCAACTGCCGCTCCTGAGGGGTGAAGCGCCCCAACCGGGCAATATCGGCCAAGGTGCGATCGCAAACCTCGCTCCAAGTCTCGCGGCTGCCATCTGGGCGGCGACGGCTGTAGGTGCGGTAGAACACCGGGCTGGCCGCCGGGGCTGTGGCCGGAAACTCGCCTGGAGGCGCGGCTCCCATCGTCTGGGCGGGATCAAGTCCCTGTACTTCTTTGCTCTGTTCGCCTGAGTGGGACGAAGTCCACACCATAGCCACACCCCTCCTGCAAAGCTCCCCTGCTAAAGCTCGGTAGTTCCGACTCTTGAGCGACGGTTGGCAACCCCGCCGACCCAATGCCCAACCACGTTATCACAATCTTCGGGGATCTGGTGTTGTAGGTAGTGTTGTGCTCTGAGAAGATCTTTAAGAGCCTCTAGGGATAGGGCAGGCCCGCTGTCTGCCGGGGGAGCCGCAAGGGAACGGAAGGCCCGGCAGAAGGGCTACAGTGGAGGAGAGGGATCCCAAGTTAAGGGGCTGCTTGTCGTCTTCAACGGCACCTTCCTGGGCCTTCTCCCCAGTGAGAGCTGTGTAAGGAGTTGTATCGTCATGACCAGTCGCCTGCGCATCGGTAGCTTGTGGGGGATCCCCTTTTTCATCGACTACACCTGGTTCCCGGCGGCCCTCCTGCTGGTGCTCTCCTACGGGGTGTTGACGGCGATGGGGTTGTTTCTTTCTCTGCTGGCCCATGAGTTGGCCCACAGCTTGGTGGCCCGCGCCTATGGGGTACGGGTTAACTCCATCACCCTGTTTATTTTTGGGGGTATGGCAGCGATTGAGCGGGAAGTTCCCCGCCCCCTTGGGGCTTTTTGCGTGGCGGTGGCAGGCCCTCTCCTCAGCTTGGGTCTGTTTGTTTTCTTCAGCGTGGCCCGGGCTTGGGCTGTGCCGGAGTCGATGCTGGCCTCAACCCTCACCAGCTTGGCTGCCATCAACCTGACGATTGCCCTGTTTAACCTGCTGCCGGGCCTGCCTCTGGATGGGGGGCAAATGCTCAAGGCGGCCATCTGGGGTTGGACAGGGGATCGGCAAAAGGGTATGCTGTGGGCGGCCCGAGCCGGCCAGGGGGTGGGCTGGGGTTTGGTGGGGCTAGGTCTGCTGGTGGTATTTTGGGGGAGCCTCAACGGCCTCTGGGTGGGGTTGATCGGCCTGTTTATTTTGAACACCGCCCGCCGCTACAGCCAGTACGCGCAACTGCAGCAGGTGCTGGCCCGCCTGAAAGCTGCAGATGTGATGACCCGCCAGTTTCGGGTTTTGGACGCGAACATGAGCCTGCGGGAGTTTGTGGATCGCTATCTGGTGCCTTCTTCTCTCAGGCCGGAAGCCCCAACTCAACCGGCGGAGGTTTATTTTGCTGAGGAAGATGGCCGCTACCGTGGGCTGGTCAGGCCAGAATTGCTCAACGACATCGAGCGCAGCCAGTGGGATCGCCTCACCCTCAAGGCTATTCTCAAGCCGATGGAGCAACTGCAGGGGGTACGAGAAGAGACCCCCATTCCCCAGGTAATTCAGATGATGCGCCAGGCAGAACCCCGCCGCATTTTGGTTTTCACGCCCACCGGCGCCATTGCTGGCTTGATCGACCGGGGGGATGTGGTGGCCATGGCTGCCCGGCAGTTGGGGGTCGTGCTGCCCCAAGAGGTGGTGCAGCGGGTGCGCGATAGCGAAGAATGGCCCCCTGGATTTCAGGTGGAGGACAATCTGGCCGGAGAGGGATCCCCCAGTCTGGCTTGGCAGGGATCCCCGGATTTCCATCAAGAGCCTTAGTTGGGGAGATGGGTGGACAGGGGGCGGCCCAAGGCGCCTAGGTTCTTCCTCTTCCACAAAAGGTTCCCCAAAAGGGGCGGAGCGTTTTGCCTCCGCAAGCCGGGGAGAGAAGACCAAGAAAAGTAGTCTCAGATACTATTTCCGGGAGACCCTCTCCATCTACAATTAAGACTGTTCTCCATCAATTAAGAATTTTGAACCGCTTTCCTCGTCTCTTGCCCGCCTACACCCACCGACTGAGCAACGGGCTAGGCGTTATCGTTCATCCCATCCCCATTGCCGATTCTGTAACCGTTGACGTCTGGGTACGGACAGGTGGACGCCATGAGCCGCCGGAGTGGCTGGGCCTATCCCATTTTTTGGAACACATGGTGTTTAAGGGCAGCGAGCGGCTGGCCCCTGGTGAGCTGGATTGGGCCGTGGAAGGACGGGGCGGAGTTACCAATGCTGCCACCGGCCAAGACTACACCCATTACTACATTACGGTGGCTGCTGCTGACCTAGCGGATACCTTGCCCTACTTGGCAGAGGTGGTTTTGCGGGCCGGGATCCCGGATCCAGAGTTTGAGCGGGAGCGGCAGGTGGTTCTGGAGGAAATTCGCCGCGCCGCCGACAACCCTGATTACACGGCCTATCAGCTTTTGATGCAGACCGCCTATGGGGAGCATCCCTATGGACGACCGGTGTTGGGCACACCGGAAAGCTTGATGCAACTGACCCCTGAGGTGATGCGCGCTTACCACCGCGCTTGGTATCGGCCTGAATCCATGACGGTGGTGGTGACGGGTGGCATCGATCCCGAGCGGGCGTTGGCCTTGGTGGAGGAGCAGTTTGGCGGCCCTGCCGCCGGGCCAGCACCGGCCAGCCCCCCCATCCCGCCCCAGCCTCGTCCCCAAGGGATCCTGCGCCGGGAGAGCGACCATGCCCGCTTGGAGCAAGCCCGTCTGAAATTGGCCTGGCCTACCGTTGGCATTGACGATTGGCAACAAGCCTGTGGCCTGGAGATGTTGGCTTCTGTGCTGGGAGATGGCCGTACTTCGCGGCTGGTGCATCTGCTGCGGGAACAGCGGGGCTGGGTGAGGGCCATTGGCTGTTCTTCGCTGGTGCTGAAGGAGGGGGGACTGTTTTGTATCGGCGCTCAGCTGGAGCCGAAGGATGTGGCGCGGGTGGAGGCGACGATCCTGCACGAGATTGAAAAGCTGCAGCAGGATGGCATCGGCCAAGCAGAGTTGGATCGCACCCGGCGTATGCTCATCCATGAGTTTCTGTTCTCCGCCGAGTCCCCCAGCCAATTGGCGGGCATCTATGGCTACTACGAGACGTTGGGCGGGGTGCAGCGCATTCAAGAGTACCTGGAGCTGGTGCAATCCTTTACTCCGGCTCAGATCCGGGAGTTGGCCCAGCAGTACTTGTCTTTGGAGGCCTATGTGGTCACCGTTCTCAAGCCGACTGCCCTGGATACAGCGGCGGCTTCGGAGCTGCAACTGGCTTGCCGTTAAGCGCCGCCTTGGCGCTCCGGACTCTTGATTTTCGGATTTTGGACGGGATCCCTTGCCTGCATGAACTCTGCTCTGCTTGCCACCCAACGTGGCCGTTTACAGCGCGTCCTTTTGGCCAATGGCATCACGCTGTTGCTGGGCCAGAACCCAACGGTGGAGATCTTGGCTGCCCACTGTTTTTTCCGCGGTGGTAGCCGGGCAGAGCGGCCGCAACAGGCGGGGGTGAGCCACTTGATGGCGGCTGTCCTCACCAAAGGCACGCATCGGCGCAACTCCCAGGCCATTGCTGCTGCGGTGGAATCGCTGGGAGCCTCGCTATCGGTGGACAGTTCTGCCGACTATTTCGAGGTGAGCCTGCGCTGTGTGGCTGCCGATTTCCCGGAGTTGCTGGATTTGCTTGCGGAGACGCTGCGGGATCCCAGTTTTCCTGAAGAGGAGGTGGCGCGAGAGCAGGGGTTGATGCTGCAAGCCATTCGCGCCCAGCAGGAACGGCCTTTCAGCTTGGCTTTCGATCAGGTGCGACAGGCCCTCTATGGGGATCATCCCTACGCCCTGCCGGGGTTGGGACGGCTGGAGACGGTGGGATCCCTGACCCGCGAGGATTTGGTGGCCTATCACGCGGCCTACTGTCGTCCCAATGGAATGGTGATGGTGGTGATCGGCCCAGAGCCGCCGGAGCAAATGGCTGCCCAGGTGGAAGCGGCTTTGGGGGACTGGGTTGTTCCCGGCCCCTCTCCAGAGGATCGGGATGTTCCCCTGCCCCCTCTGAGGGATCCCCAACTGCTGAGGTTGCCCCAGCCCACTCAGCAGACGACGATCTTGATCGGGTTTCGCGGATCCCCTGCTGCTTCTGCGGATTATCCGGCCCTGAAACTGTTGGCCACCTACTTGGGCAGCGGTCTATCCAGCCGTCTGTTCGTGGAACTGCGGGAGCGCTGTGGCCTGGCCTATGAGGTCTCGGCTTTTTTTGCCACCCGCCGGGATCCCGCCCCTTTTGGGGTTTACATGGGCACTGCAGCAGAGAACACCCAGGTGGCCCTGGAGCGCCTACAAGCAGAAATCCACCGTCTGCAGGCCAATCCGCTCGACCTGGCAGAGGTGGAAATGGCGCAGCGCAAACTTCTGGGCCAGTATGCCCTCAGCAAACAAACCAATGCCCAGGTGGCTCAACTGGCGGGCTGGTACGAGATTTTGGGCTTGGGCATGGAGTTTGACCGGCAGTATTTGCAGGGGGTCAGGCAGCTCACCCCAGAGCAGCTCCACCAAGCCGCAAAGACCTACCTGACCCCCCCGGCCATTGCTCTGGTGGGGCCGGAAGCCGCCTTGGCAGAGGTTGAGCTGGTGTTTTAAGCTGAGCAAACCATGAGGAAAACTAAGATCTGGCAAACATGGCCATTTCGATTCAAACGGGGACATTGCGCCCACACCTCAATAAAACACCTAAATAAAAAATGTTGAAAATGTTGAATGCGCAGTGCCGGAAAGCTTTTTTAGGAGCCCATGTGTCTCACCCTGGCCTGAAGTAACCATAACTCTGGATTGAGGTCACGATTGTGGGTCAATCTCGAGATGTCCAAGAAAACAATGGGGATCGTTTCTGAATAGCAGCCCTCTGAGAAAACTGGCGTTTTTCCTTTCTTTATCTTGCTTGAGCTTTTTGTGGCTGGTAGGCACAGCAGATCATCTGCAGGGGATACCCAGAAAGAGGGATCCGTGCCGCTTGGGCGGCTGGAAGAGCGGTTTTCCTTTGCGTTTTGCCCCTACTGGCGTCCCTTTCGGCGGCCCCTGCGTACCCACCACGGACTGTGGTCCGTGCGCGAAGGGATCCTGATCCGACTTACAGATCGGGAGACAGGCTGTCAGGGATATGGGGAAATTGCTCCCATCCCTTGGTTTGGCAGCGAGACCTTAGAGCAGGCTCTGGCGTTTTGTCGGCAGCTGCCCCCTCTTTTGTCGGAGGCGTATATTTTGGGGATCCCAGAAGCACTGCCGGCCTGCCGGTTTGGGTTGGAAGGCGCTTGGCTGGCCTGTCGGGATCCCGATTGGTTGAACAAGGATCTCTCTCTACTCTCTTTCTGTGAACTTTTGGGGGAGACCCTGCCGCCGGAATCTTACAAGGACTCCTACAAGGACTCCGTCCCACTCACGCGGTCGGTGTACAAGCTCAAGGTGGGGAGGGATCCCATGCAGCAGGAGTTGGAGAAGCTGGAGCAATGGCTGGAGCGGTTGCCACCAGGATCCCATCTGCGTTTGGATGCCAATGGGGGGTTAACGCTTGCGGAGGCCCACCGGTGGCTGATGGTTTGTGATCGGCTCAACCAGGACTCGCCGGGCAAGATTGAGTTTTTGGAGCAGCCTCTGCCGCCGGATCAGCACGCCCATTTGGTGGAGCTCAGCCGCCAGTACCAAACCCCCGTTGCTTTGGATGAATCGGTGGCCTGTTTGGAACAGTTGCAAGCGATCCATCGGTCAGGATGGAAAGGGATCCTGGTGGTGAAGCCATCTTTGGTGGGCTCCTGCATTGCGCTGCGAGAGTATCTCAGCCGCCATCCCGGCCTGGATCTGGTCTTTTCTTCGGCGCTGGAGACTCCCATCGGCGCCTGGCACGGGTTGGCTTGGGCGGGATCCCTGCAGGAGAAGACGGCTTGCCCCAGAGCTGTGGGGTGGGGGGTAGGGGGGGTCTTTCCAGAAGGGGATCCCGTTCAGCTCCAAATGGCCTCACCGGAGGAGCGGCTTGCTCTGATGCAGGCAGTGTGGGAGCGCTGGAGCCGACTCTAAACGGCAGCGGCTTGCTTGGCATTTTCCTGCCGCAAGTAGGCTTGAATAAAGTGCATCAGCTCGCTCGGCTCACCGTTCATAAAGGCCTCGACATTGTAGGTTTCGGCGTTGGTGCGGTGATCCTTGATCAACTTGTAAGGATCGAAGGTGTAGGTGCGAATACGCCCCCCAAAGCCCTGAGTCACCATCTCGCCGCGGATCTCGGCCAGCTTTTGTCTGCGTTTTTCTTCTTCCATCTCGATCAGCTTGGCCTTCAAGATCTGGATGGCTCGCTCTTTGTTTTGCAGTTGGGAGCGCTCCTCGGTGCAGCGCACAGCAATGCCGGTGGGCTTGTGGATCACCCGCACCGCTGTTTCCACTTTGTTCACGTTTTGGCCACCTGCCCCACCTGAGCGGGAGGTCTCGAACTCCAGATCTTCCATCTTCAGCTCATACTCGCTTTCCTCTTCCAGGATCGGCATCACCTCTACGCCGGCGAAGCTGGTTTGCCGTTTGCCGTTGGCGTTGAAGGGGCTGATGCGCTCCATGCGGTGGTTACCCTTCTCGGCAGAGAGATAACCATAGGCGTAGGGGCCTTCGATCAGCAGGGTGGCGGACTTGATGCCGGCTTCGGCACCTTCGGAGTATTCCGAGAGGCTGACCTTGTAGCCCTGGTTTTCGGCCCAGCGGGTGTACATTTTCAGGAGCATTTCCGCCCAGTCCTGGGCGTCGGTTCCCCCTGCGCCGGCGGTGATGGTGAGGATGGCACCGTTTTTGTCGTAGGGGCCGGAGAGCAGTTGCTGTAGCTCCCACTGGCCCAACTCCCGCTCCACCACTGCCAGGGATCCCGCTGTCTCGGCTAGGAGTTCTGGATCGGGCTCTTCTTGGAGCAGCTCAAGGGCGCTGACGGCATCTTCCAGGCGATCCTTCCAGCGGTGCACCTGATCCCAGGAGGCCTTGAGGCTGTTGAGCTTTTGCAGGTGGCGGCGGGCTGCCTCTACATCATTCCAAAACTGCGGCTGCGAGGCTTCTTGCTCTAGGATGGCAATCTGTTGCTCCAAGTGGGGCAGGTCAAAGATAGTCCTGAGCGTTGCTCAGGCGCAAGGTGAGCGATTCTAGGGTGCGTCTTAGATCGGCAAGTTCCATAGAGAGCAGCAAGCTGTTTGCGCGTCGGATCCCATCCTAACCTGTGGGCCGGCAACTCAATCAAGGGATGGAGCCCTTCTGTGGGGCAGTTCCTGGCCGTTCCCATTGCAACAGCATTGCGATCCCTTGTCCATAGCAACAACCCCGCCAGAGGCAGGACGGAGTCCTTTGGCTTCTGCCGAAAGATCCCTGTTGAGGTGGCTCAAGCCTATAGCAGAATAAAGAATTCGGTTTCGGAGGCTGCGATGCTGAAGGTCTTTTCCTTGCTTTCCGGGCTGGTTTTGGCGGGAGGAGTGGCTGCTTTGGCCATCACCAATCCCACCTTAGAAGAGTACGGAACCTATGCAGGGAAACAACTGGCTGCCTACGCTACGCGAGAATACTGCGCTCAGATCCCGTCTTTCTTGGTCACTTTGATTGAGGAATGTCATGCCCTTGTCCGAGAGCTCCAGCCCGAACTAGAAGCTCTGTTCATGCGCCAAACCCGCCGGCAGAATTTTATCCTTTTCAGCCTCTACACCACCGATTTGTCGTTGCTCAACTTTGGCCCACTGGGGATCTCCTTGCCCACCTACCACTTTGAAACCCTTGCCGTGGCTGGGCAATTTTATACTTATGAGATTCGAGAGGGGAAAGTTGACCCCTAGCCACCATGGCAACCTTAGGGATCAGACAGATCCAAAAGAATCTCAAACCCAAAAGGGAGGCTAGATCTGGGCCTGTTCCAACAGGGTTTGCAGCTCCTCTAGGGCCAACTGAGCCGACTGGGCCTGCTGGTAAAGGGATTGCACCACCTCAGCGCTGCTTTGAGCCGATTGCAGGGTGAATTGGCTTTGTCGCTGGATGCGATCTGCTAGGCCGCGAATGCGGTTGCTGGCTTCAGTGGTTCGCCCGGCCAATTTGCGGATCTCCTGGGCAATGGCTCCAAAGCCACCGGCACCACCGCTGCGGTTGGCCTCTACAGCCGCGTTAAAGGAGAGCAGGCGAATGTATCCTGCCACCTCCACAATCAAATCCACGATGGTGTTGATCTCCTTGAGTTCGCGGGATAGCTCCTGGTTGTTGTCGGCAATTTCCTGGAAGAGGGTGCGCACCGCTTCTACCCCAGCAAAGGTGGCGGCAAAGGTGGATTTGCCTCTCTCAGAGAGCACAGAACTGATTTCAATGATGCGGGCGTTAAGGCGAGCCAACTCCTCGGAGCGCTGTTGGGCCCGGCGACGTTCCATGTCTAAGGCCAGGTTTTGGTTGAGGATCTCGGCTTTTTGTCGCTCCAGATCCCGGGCATACTGGAGGCTGCGGTTTTTTTCCTGCTCCAGCTCTGCCAAGATCCTTTTCATCTCTTCCTGCTGCTCTTGTAGCTTGCGCTGGGTGGCCAGATGCACCTGGGCCTGGGCCACCAACAACACCGGCACATCCAGAAGGCGGTAGTCCTGGGATCCCAGCTGAACCACCACTGGGTCGTAGACGGTCTCTTCGGGCCGTTGGAAAGCTCGGTCGGCTGCTTGGATGACATCGCAGTCGCCGGGGAGCAAGAGGGGGAGCAAGAGAAAATCCCGGCTATGGAACTCTACCATGGAGCTGATGGGCCGCTTCAAAAACACATCCAGGCCGTAGGGCTTGCTAAGCATCCACTCCAGAATGGCGCGGCGGGTCAACATTCCCCGCACCTGTGACCGCTCGTCCAGCACGATGACTCCTGAAAGGCTGCTGTCATCTTCTAGGCGGCGCACCACGTTCTCACAAGGGGTGGACTCGCTCACCTGAAACTCCACCAAGGCCAAATCGCGCAGCTTGGTGTTGATCAATAGGGTAGGAGTGGGTGGATTTGTCAGGGTAGCCATCACAGGGATCCTCGGCACACGTTGGGTACAGATGGGTTGGATGCCAATGTGTAGAGCAACACAAAAAGTCGGCCCTAAATCGGCCTTTGATGGGGTGATTCCTGCAGAAAATCGACCACCTTCAGTTTGCCCTGGGATCCCACCTTTTGCCCATAAGATTCTGCGGGATTGTACGGAAAGGATGGCCTGGGATCCCTTCTTTGCGGTTTGCTGGGACGGATCCCTTTGGAGCTGAATGTTCTGGGTTGGTATCTTGGATCCCTGATTGATCTGGAGCTGGATTTAGCGGGTTTCTGGATAGCGGTGGTAGATTTCCAGAATTTCGCTGCGTCCTCGGTTAAAGGCGGCCACCACTTGCGGGTCGAAATGGCTGCCGCTGTTGTCTTCTACAAACTGAAAGACCTCATTCAAAGCCCAGGCTTCTTTGTAGGGGCGACGGCTGGCCAAGGCATCGAAGACATCGGCTAAGGCCACAATCCGCCCTTCTAGAGGGATCCCTTCTCCTTTGAGGCCGCGCGGATACCCACTGCCGTCGAACTTCTCGTGGTGGGTAAGGGCGATGATGGCGCTCTTTTGCATCAGCTCGGAGTCGGACTTGCTGAGGATCTCATAACCAATCTCAGGGTGACGGTTCATGATCTGCCGTTCTTCTGGGGTCAGGCGCCCCGGCTTTTGCAAGATGGCATCGGGGATCCCGATTTTGCCCACATCGTGCATAGGACTGGCGTAGAAGATCAGCTCTTGCTCATGGCTGGAGAGGCCCAACTGTTTGGCGATGATGCGGGAGTAGTTGCTCATCCGCTTCAGGTGAAAAGAGGTATCTTGATCTCGGTATTCTGCGGCCACAGACAGACAGAAGATGGTCTCGAAGTGGGCAGATTTGAGCTCTTCCCGCAATTGGACGTTTTGATAGGCAACCGCCGCCTGGGAGGCTAGGGCTTCTGCCACGCTGACTTCCAGCTCAGAAAAAGGTTGGCTCCACTCAGCCACCTGGTCAGGAGCTAGGGGGGTGGGGTGATCCGGCTTTAGGCGGTTCAACAGTTGCAGGGCGCCGAGGATCTTTCCTGAGGGATCCCGCATGGGCACAGTGAGCAAGGAGCGGGTGCGATAGCCGGTCTGCCGATCCACCTGTGGGTTAAAGGCATAGGGCCGGTCGGCGGGCAGGCGGTAGACATCCGGCAAATTCAAGCTTTCCCCGGTGAGCACCACGTAGCCCACAATGCTGGAAGGGCTGAGGGGCAAGCGCAGATCCCGCAGCTCCTCATGGCGGTTGACCACGAAAAACCGCAGTTCCTCCCCCTCTCGGACAAAAAGGCTGGCCCCATCACAGTGGGTCAGTTCTCGGGCTTGAGCAACGATCAACTCCAGCAGCCGCCCCAGATCTGTTTCTGAGGAGAGGGCGATCCCCACTTGAATCAGACGCTGGCTGAGGCGCAGGGCATCCGAGGCATCGAATTCGGTTGTGCTGGGGTGAAGACCGAAGGGGGTGGGCAGGCTCATAGCAGGGTTGGTCAGAAGCGTTCACAATGAGCGTTGACAATAAACAATGGCAGAGTCATGGGCGGCGAGCCATTTGCCCCCAGGGATCCTCACCGCTGTCCCGACTCAGTCCGGCTGGGTATCTGACACCTTCGGGGCGACCAGCAGCCCAAAAACACGCCAACACCACTCAAAGCAGCGATGCCTTACTTTAGCTCGAGGAGGCGAGAAACGTTGTGACCCAGGTCAAGCCCAAGGGAACCGATGAGATTTCCCTGCAGCTCGTTGTGGGCTTGGGCAATCCCGGCCCTCAATACGCCAATACCCGCCACAATTGCGGCTTTATGGTGGTGGATCGGCTGGCGCAGCGCTGGGGGATCCCGTTGGTTTTGGAGAAGCGATTCCAAGGTAGCTACGGAGAAGGGCTTGCCCTGGGAGGAAAGCGACGCTTGCTCAAGCCGGAAACCTACATGAACCGTTCCGGCCAATCGGTGCGGGCGGTGCTGGATTGGTACAAGTTAGATCTCGCCTCTGTGCTGGTGGTGTACGACGATATGGATCTGCCGCTGGGTCGTCTGCGCCTGCGGGGATCCGGTTCTGCCGGTGGGCACAACGGCATGAAGTCCATCATTCAGCACTTGGGGAGCGAAGGGTTTCCGCGGCTGCGTTTGGGGGTGGGCAAACCCAGGGGCAGCCAAGATGTGGTCGGGCATGTGTTGGGGGGATTTGCGCCTGCAGAACAAGAGGTGCTGGAGCGGGTGTTGAATACGGCGGTAGAGGCCGTGGAGTGCTGCTGGCAAGAGGGACTGATGACGGCCATGAACCGGTTTAATCCTCTGGATCTGTCTGGGCCACCGTCCGATCCGGATGGATCCAATCCTGCACCGGGCCAAGGCGAGGCTTCCTCCTAAGGAGCAGCTTGTCCTGGATTGCCGGCTCCGAGGGGTCTTCCAGGAGAGGGCGCAATAAACGCTTCGTCCTGCTCAGGGGAGCGGCTGTGAAGATGATAGTCCAGATAAGTGTCAATTATCTGGACTATCCACCGATGGAACCAGAGCAGCCCACGAAACCCCAATCGCGAAATCAGATCCAAAGCCCCGTCGATCCCCAGTGTTGAGTGGGTTACGGAGTGGGTCGCCGCCACCGCGTCCAGATGTTCTCCAGCAGGCCAATCCCCTGCACCAAGAGGATCCCCAAAGCTGCCGCCACCAGCATGATCACCCACAACCCCACCATGTCGCCGTAATAGGAACGGCTTAACAACATCGGCCCCAGCCCTGCAAAGCTAACAATCGAAATCTCTGCCACAATAGCCCCCACCAGAGCCATCGCCACCGCAACCTTCAGGCTGGTAAACACCATCGGCATAGCCGCCGGGATCCGCACCCAGCGAAATACCTGCAGCGGGTGGGCATGGTAAGTGCGCATCAAATCCAATTGCAGAGGCGGTACACTGCTCAACCCCTTGGCAATGCCGATCGACAGCGGGAAAAAAGCAATGTAGGCCGCCACGATTGCTTTCGGCAACAGACCCCGCACCCCATATTGCCCCAGCACCACCGCCAGCACCGGCGCCAAAGCCACAATTGGCACATTCTGGGAAGCAACAATCCAGGGAAGCATCATCCGCTCAAAAGCTCGCGAAAACACCAACGCCACCGCCGTTGCCCACCCCACCAGCAAAGCCAGCCCCAACCCCACCAGCGTTTCTGCTGCCGTGACCAGAGCGTTATACCCAACTGCGCTCGTGGAAGTGAGGGGGAACGCCATATTTCTCAAGCCCTCCGCCAATTGACCCAAAGAAGGCAGGATCGGGTTGCGCAATAGTCGAGCACACTCCCTGACCGTGCTGCAGTCTGCAGTGCCCTGCTCCAAGAGGCGTTGCGCCGCCGGGCTGTTCGCCCAAATCGCCAAGGGATCCCAAACCAGCAGCAGTAGGATCCCTGTCAGGAGGATGGGTAGCCAGCGTTCACTCAGCGTGCGTAGAGGAGATATCACCGTTAATCCTCGCGGTAGATCGAGACAGAGTGCACGGCACCTGGGATCCCAAGCTGAGAACCCGCACCGCCATAAAAATATAGCCATTGCCAACCAGAGCAACTTCATCGGAAACCATTCTGTTGGCATCAGCGGGACAGAGTCCTCATAAAGTGCCGATGCAGGCATTGCAAGCGGATCGCCATGAGGGTTAGCCTTTGTAACAGTCTTCTGGCAGAGCGATTGCCTGAACAGAGCCGCTCTGCTTGTGCCAACCCAAGACAAAAAGCAGTCCACCTGAGGTTGAGATCTTGCTGTTGAATTGCTGGGATCCCGTTTTGCTTGCCGTCGAAGCCGCTGCCCCCATTGAAGGAGCTGCCAATCTTTCGCCCCTGATCCTGGTAGCGGTGCTGATGGCTCTAGTGGTCATCTATCTGGCCAGCCGTATCGCCGGAGAAATTGCCGTCCGCCTGAGTTTTCCCCCCGTGTTGGGAGAGCTGCTGGGGGGCGTCGCGGTAGGGGCCTCCGCGCTGGGGTTGTTGGTCTTCCCGGAAGGACAAGTTTCCGGCCAAGAGCTGCACGCCTTGGCTCAATCCTCAGCACTGATGCAATTTCTGCAAGCCACTGCCGGACTCGACGAGGGATCCCTAGTACAGGTGTTCTCCTCCCAAAGCCAGATCATCGACATCCTCTCCGAGATCGGGGTGATCATCCTCTTGTTTGAAATCGGCCTCGAGTCGGATCTGGCCGAGCTGTTGCGGGTTGGCCCTCAAGCCGCAGCCGTAGCCATCATCGGCGTTGCTGTGCCCTTCCTGGCCGGAACACTGGGCCTACTCTACCTGTTTCATGTGCCCGTTATCCCCGCCGTATTTGCCGGCGCTGCCCTCACAGCAACCAGCATCGGCATTACCGCCCGCGTCTTGGCCGAGCTGCAAAAACTCACCTCCCCAGAAGGACAGGTGATCATCGGCGCCGCCGTCTTGGATGACGTGTTGGGCATCATCATCTTGGCCGTGGTGGCGGGCTTGGCCAAAAACGGAGAAGTCAACCTTTCCGATATCGGCATCATCATCCTCAGTGCCATCGTCTTCTTGGTCGGCTCCATTGTTTTGGGGCGCCTTCTCAGCCCCTACTTTGTTGCCCTTCTCAACAGCCTGAAGACCCGAGGTAACCCCCTTCTGCCCGCCCTTGTGCTGGCCTTTCTGCTGGCTTATGTAGGGCAAATCATTCATCTAGAAGCGATTTTGGGCGCTTTTGCCGCTGGCCTGATCTTGGCCGAAACCGAGAAACGGCAAGAGCTGGAAGAACAGATCAAGCCCATTTCCGACCTATTGGTGCCCATCTTCTTCGTCTGCGTCGGGGCCAAAACCAACCTTGCCGTACTCAACCCCACCCTCCCCGTCAACCGAGAGGGGCTGATCATTGCCGTCTTCTTGATCGGAGTTGCCATTGTGGGCAAGCTAGCAGCGGGCTTGGGGGCCTTTGGCAAGCCGGGCATCAACCGCTACGCCATCGGGGTGGGCATGATTCCCCGGGGTGAGGTGGGCCTGGTGTTTGCCGGTGTGGGGGCCGCCAGTGGGGTTCTCTCCGATGCCCTCGATGTCAGCATCATCGTCATGGTGATTGCCACCACCTTTGTCGCTCCCCTCTGGCTGCGGGGAGTGTTGATTGGGGAAGCCAACTCCCCCCCCTCCCTCCTGGACTTGCAGGCAGAAGCGTCAGAGCAAGACCGCAAAGACAGCACCGACGAGACCGCGTCATCGCTCCCAGACTCAGAACGGGTGGGCATCCCCGAGGGTTAAGTTATCTCAGCTTCCCCCTCAAACGCCCCCAGAGCGTCTGCAACAGCAGCCGCAGCGGATTGCGGCGTTGAGGCTTCACGTCAATTCTCTCCGTCGTCTCCTCTTGGGGCAAAATTGCCTGCATCGAGGGCGGATCAAACCGCTGCATGGTTGTGGAGCGTCGATCCACCACCTCCGCCTTCACGCTGCGAAAGCTTACAGACTGGAGATACCGCTGAAAATCTTCGTCTGACAACTGGCGAATGCAGTACTGCATCCGCACCTGATTCCCCAACAGGATCTGATCCCCATCCTTGAGATCCCAGCTCAAACATCTCTGCCCATTCACCGAGACGCCGTTGGTGCTGCGCTTGCCCTCGATATTGCCGTCCAGCAGCCGGTAGGTATACTGGCCATCTTTTTGGGGTAGCCGCAGCAGCAGCGCGTGTTGCCGGGAAACCGCCGCCGAATCGATGACAATCGCATTGCTGGGATCCCTGCCGATGGAATAGGTGGCAGCACTGAGGGCCACAGCCCGCCGTCCCTGCTCATCATCGATCACCAACACATGCCAGATTTGGGAGGGGGAAGACTGTGCGCCGGTAGCCATGGTCTGGGGCCTTGAGGGGGAGCTGGGTTGACCGTCGAAGTTGCAGTACAGGCTCCTTTCCCGTTAGCGGGCTGGCAGCCACACCTCAGCCATTGCCCAACCCTCGGCGAACCGCTGTGGGAAGAAGCTCAACGAGGGGGAGACTCGGCAAGAGAGGGGCTTTCCCCCATAATAGTAAGGCAGAGTTTCTGCAAAAAAGAGGATAGCTGAAACGTGAACACGACTCCAACCCCAACTCTCCTCGAAGCCCTTCCCCCGATCTACCCCGGCGTTGCCGTGCGGGTCATCAACCCCAACGACACCTACTACTGCTTTGAGGGCCAGGTACAGCGGGTTACCGACAACCATGCCGCTGTCCTCTTTGAAGGCGGCAACTGGGACAAATTAGTCACCTTCCGCCTCACAGAATTGGAAGTGGTGGACAAATCCCGCCCCTAGCCCTGCTCTCCCCTGTCCCTTTTGGCATCTCCCCATGCGCAGCCATTGGCAGGAACCTTTCCTCTGGATCCATGCCGCCGGCATCCTCCTCTTCCCCTTGTGGGTGGGGCTGACCCTGATCGGGCTGGCCACAGGGGATCCACTCCTGCCGGTGGGGGCGGAGCAGGCTTGGGTGGCCGTGGTGGGCATTGGGCCGGTCTTTGCTATGCAGTGGCGCAAACCGTTTGACATCTTTAGCGTGTGGGTGGCTTCTGTCCCCCCAGAAGAACTCACCCTCGAGCAGCGCCGCATCTTGGCCGCCTTCCTCAGCCCCGAACATAAGATTTTGACGCTGTTGGCGGCAATCCTGATGCTGGAAGTCGGTGAGCGCCTCTACGACTTTGCCCCCCTCTTTGCCCCGCTCACCCCTGGCAACGGCACCCGTCTGGCAGGCCTAGCCATAGCTGCCTTTGGATTTTGGGGATCCAACCTGTTCTTGCAGATCCCCATTGCAACGATACGGGTACTCCTCCTCAGCGAGCCGGAGCTGGCCCAAATGGATCCCGTCCCCGTCGAAGAGATCGAAAGCCGCTTCTCCGTCCTCGGCGATCGCCGCAGCCCACTCCTGCAACGGCTGTTGCGCCGCATCTCCGGCCAAGATTCAGAAGGCACCTCGAAAGACCAAAAAGACAAGGATAAAAACAGAGCGACAGAAAACCCCCAGCCGGAATCCGAGAAGCGGGATCCCTCTGGGGAAGTTGCCATGCCGGCCCCTGAAACTCCCCCCGATCCCACCTAAGGCAAGCTTCCGCAAAAGCTGTAGCTCAATGTTAGATTGGAAGCAATCCAAGTAGATTGGAAGCAATCCAAGCCCTGTGAAATCCAACCATCGGCATTCCCCTGATCTTCGAGGCTACCGCACCGGCAATGGCGAGCAACTTTTCTTTCCGCTTCAAGCAATTTACCCAACGCCTCAGAGAAACCACCCAACTTCCCCAGTTTTTCACCGATCAAGCCACCAGTGAAACCCAAAACCTCGCTCGGGAGTTGGCTTTGGTTGGGGAATACGCCACTCAGCTTAGCCAAGTGGTAATGGAGGTGGACTTTCTCAACCAGCTCTACACCCGTCTTTTGAACGAGCGGGAAGTGTTGCAGCAGGAAAAAGATCACTTGGAAGCGCGGGTCTTTGAGTTGCAACAGGAACGCAACGAGACGGAGCCCCAGGTGATGTATTTGCGAGAGCAGCTCAGCCAGGCCAGCTTTCAACTGGAACAAATTCAAAACCGGGAACGCAGCCTTAGCGAGCGAGAACGACAGTTGTCGGAAATTGTAGCCCAACTGGAGCGACGGCGGGCTGTACTCAACCAAGCCATCGAAAACCTCACCAACCAAGAGGCCGATTACACCGTTCGCACCAAAGAACTGGAGGCGGTCGTCCAGGAAAACGAAAAGAAAGCCAAGCAGTACCTGGAAGCTGCCAACCACTACCGCGCCTACCTGGAAGAGCTCAATGCGCAAGTGCAAGAAACGCAAGCCAAGCTGAGAAGCCTTGGTGTCGAGCCCAAGCCCGCCGACCTGCCTCGACTTGAGGATCTGGAAAAACCCACCCCCATCCCAACACCGCCTCCTGCTTACACGCCGCCCCTTCCCCAACAGCCCCCTCCACCCCAGCAGAGTGGCTATTGGTCAGATAGTCCTTTCGACGACGACCCCTGGGGATAGACCGTCCTGCCAGGATCTATAAGCCAGCTTTGCGACAAAGCTCAGTCCTCTCTGCCCTAACCGGCCTTGGGAGGGCCTGGGTGGTCACATACCCTGGAAGAAACCTGTTGCAAGGGATCCGCAAGAAGATCCCCAGAATCAGTACGAGGATCCCGATCCTCGACATTCAATCCTTTCCTGCCCGGCCAAACCTATGGAACCGACCCTGCCGGATTTACAAGCCCTTAGCCAATGGGATCGACAGTTCTGCCAGTTTGCTGAGCAGCAACAGCTCCTCAAGCCCAAACAACTGGCTCTGGCCCTGAAGATCCAACGGCAGCAGCACGGCCCTCTAGCCTTGATCCTCTGGCAGTTGGGCTTTGTGGGCCTGCAACACCTGGCTCAGTTCTGGGAAAAAATGCCCGGCGGAGCCGAGCTCGAACTGCTCGAAGACAGGGCCCTCGGTGGATGAAAGGTGCCCCCTTCCCCCACTCGCTTTTCCGCCAGAAGAGAAGAAGCAAGCAGATCCCTCTTGCTACCCAACGCTGTCGCCACCAGGCAGCAGATCCTTGGGATCCTCCGGTGGGGGCAGATGCGCCAGATCCACAGGCGAAGGGGATCCCCCCAAAATCTGCGCCTGGATCCCTTTGATCACCAGGTAGAGCACCGGCACAATCAGCAAGCTGAGCACCGTTGAAACGAGCATACCGCCGATCACCGCCGTGCCCAGCGACTGACGGCTGGCTGCCCCTGCGCCCGTGGCCGCTGCCAGAGGGAAAATACCCAGGATAGTGCTCAGGGCGGTCATCAGAATGGCGCGGAAGCGCGTCTCGGCTGCTTGGGTGGCAGCTTTGAGCAGTGGGATCCCTTGGGCAACCAACTGGTTGGCAAACTCCACAATCAAGATAGAGTTTTTGCTGGCCAGCCCGATCAACATCACCAACCCGACTTGGCAGAAGATGTCGTTGGCCAAGCCCCGCAGCAGTTGCGCCAAAAGAGCCCCAAAAACCGCCAGCGGCACCGCCAGCAAAATGATCAAGGGATCCACATAGCTCTCAAATTGCGCCGCCAGCACCAGGAAGACGAACACCGAGCCCAAAGCAAAGATCAGCGGCGCCTGTCCTCCCGACTCGATTTCTTCCAGCGACAGGCCCGACCACTCGAAGCCAAACCCCTGCGGCAACAACTGGGCGGCTAGAGTTTCCATAGCCCGAATCGCTTGCCCTGAGCTAAAGCCCGGCAGGGCGCTGCCCTGAATTTCCACCGAGCGGAAGAGGTTGAAGTGGTTGATGATGGCCGGGCTGGTGGTCTCCTCCACCTGAACCAGGGTGCTCAACGGCAAGAGCTGCCCCTGCCCACCCCGCACGTAGAACTGGCCGATGCTTTCCGGGTTACCTCGGAATGCTTGATCCGCCTGCACATAGACCCGGTAGTTGCGGTTGAACAGGTCGAAATCATTGACGTAGGTGCCCCCCAGCAGCGTCTGCAGCGTGCCGAAGACATCCAACAGAGGGATCCCCAACAACTGGGCCATCTCCCGATCCACCTGTACTTCTAGCTGCGGCGAATTGGCGTTGAAAGTGGGCGGGTTAACCCGCAGGCCCAAGGGAGGTTGGCCCGGCTGGGGCGGCGAGTTGCCCACAAAAAACAGGGTGTTGGCCGTCTGCTCCAAGAGGTTGAAATCGTTCACCCCCCGATCCTGAAGCTGGAAAGTAAACCCGCCCGCAACCCCCAAATTGGGAATGGCCGGCGGCAGGATCGGGATCACCAATGCGCGGCTGATCCCGCCCAAAAAAGGCCCAAATAGCCGGTTGACAATCGCTTGCGCCGATTGCTCCGGTTGCCGCCGCTCTTCCCAGGGCTTGAGGGTGGCAAAGATCAGCCCATTCCCCGGCGAGGGCCCAGTAAAGCTGAACCCCCCCACGATCACCCGATTTTCGATCTCAGGGATCCCCTCCAAAATAGCGGCGGCCTGCCGGATCACCCTGTCGGTATAGTTGAGGGAAACCCCCGGCGGCCCCTGAACAATGGTGATGAAAAAGCCCTGATCCTCATCCGGCACAAACCCCGTCGGCACAACCTGGAACAGCCAGTAGGTGAGGCCCAAACAGGCGACAAATCCAGCCACCACCAGCAGCCGCAGCCTCACCACCAGCTCCAGCAGGCGGCGGTAGACCGCTCGGATCCCTTCCACCAACCGGTCAAACCAGCGCAACAGCCAAAACATCTGCTCTGAGCGGGGGCGAATTAGCAGTGCCGACAACGCCGGGGCCAAAGTAATGGCATTGAACGTGGACAGAGAGACCGCCACCGCAATGGTGACGGCAAACTGCTGATAGATGCGACCGCTGGTGCCGGGAAAAAAGGCAATCGGCAGGAATAACCCCAACAGCACCAACGTAGTGGCAATCACCGCCCCCAACACCTCATTCATCCCCGCCGAGGCCCCCTGCAGAGGCCGCATGCCGCGATCACGGATATAGCGGGAGATATTTTCCACCACCACGATGGTATCGTCCACCACCAGACCGGTGGCCAGAGTCAGGCCAAACATGGTCAGAGTGTTGATGGAAAAGCCAAACAGGCGCACAAAAGCAAAAGTACCCAGCAGCGCTACCGGGATGGTGATGGTGGGAATGAGGGTGATGCGCCAATCCTGCAAAAAGATAAACAGCACCAACACCACCAGGCCAATCGCCTGCAACAGAGTGAAAATCACCTCCTGCACCGACTCGGTAATGAACAGGGTGGCATCGAAGGGGATCTCGTAGATCAAGCCGGGCGGAAAGTTGCGGGAGAGCTCCTCCAACGTCTGCTCCACCTGCCGCGAGACCTCCAAGGCATTCGCATCCGGCTGCTTGGTAATGGCGATCCCCACCGCCTCCTGTCCCCCGAGGCGGAAGAACGTATCATAGCTTTGCGCTCCCAGCTCCACCCGACCCACATCGGCAATGCGTACCAAACTGCCATCGGGGTTGGCCCTGAGGACAATCTGGGCGAACTCCTCCGGCTGTGAGAGCCGCCCCGTTGCCTGGACGCTGATCTGAAACTCCTGATCCGGGGGGCTGGGCTGGCCGCCAATTTGGCCGGCGGGCACCTGGATATTCTGCTGGCGCACTGCGTTTACCACATCCAGAGCTGTCAGACCATAGCTGGCCAGCCGCGTCGGATCCAGCCAGATGCGCATGGCATAGGTGCGCTCTCCAAAGATGATGACATCGCTCACGCCCCGGATGCGCCGCAAAGCATCCCGCACAAACAGCTCCGCGTAGTTGCTCAAAAACAGCTCGTCGTATTCCCCCGCCTCTGAGCGCAGCGCCACCACCTGCACGAAAGCACTGTCGCCGGCTTTTTGGACGCTGACGCCATTTTGGATCACCTCTGCCGGCAGCCGCGCCTGAACTCGGGCAACTCGGTTCTGCACATCCACAGCCGCTATGTCCAGATCCCGATCGGGGCTGAAGGTGACCGTGATTTGGCTGGTACCGTTGCTGCTGCTCACCGAAGAGAGGTAGCGTATGCCCTCGACGCCGTTGATCTCCTGCTCCAGCACGTTGGTCACCGTCGTCTCCACCGTCTCGGCATTGGCCCCAGGGTAAACGGCTGTCACAGTTACGGCTGGCGGCGCCACCTGAGGGTAGTAGTCCACCGGCAGTAGGGGAATGCTCACCGCCCCCACCAGCACAATGATGATGGAGCAGACGGTAGCGAAAACAGGACGGCGAATGAAAAAGTCAACGAACATAAGTCTAAGGATCCGCTGCGATGAGATACCGGTTGAGCTGGTCGCCCTTCAAGTTGAAGCTTGGATGACTGGGCCAAAACTGGGGCAAATAAGAATTGCTGAGAATGCACAGCCTCTTCTAGGGCGGGGATCCCCCCTCTCCACCTTGTTGCTGCCCCCTCTGCTGAAGGATCACCTCATCAATAATCGGTGCGCCATCGCGGATTTTTTGCAGGCCAGTGAGCACAATTGGCTCATTGGCCTCTAGGCCCTCCAGCACCTCATAGCTGTTCCCGTGGATGGATCCCAGCCGTACCGGCCTTTGCACCGCCACCGCCCCCGGGGGCATGCCCTCTGCTGGCGGCTCCGTCGTTTGCACTGTGTAGACAAAGGTTTGCGCTCCCAAGCGGGCCACCGCTGTCACCGGAATCAGCAAGGCCGGTCGCTCCTCCCAGATGACACGAGCCCGCACAAACTGCGCCGAGCGCAACTGCCCGGCTGGATTCTCCAGAAGGGCCTTGGCCAAAACCGACTGCGTGCTGGCTTCCGCCTCGGGAGCAATAAAGGAGATCTGGCTGGTGCCGATCACCTCGCCGCGGCTGTCCAGGAGCTGCACTGGGGTGCCGATGCGCAGTTGCGGGGCCCGCTGCAGGGGGATATTGAGGTTGATCTCCAGTGCCTGGTTTTGGGTCAGGGTAGTCAAAACCGTTTGCGGTGTCACGTAGTCTCCCTGCCTCACCAAAACATCCCCCACAATGCCCGCAAAGGGAGCCGTGACCTGGAAAAACTGCAATTGCACCTGCTGCCGCTCCGCCTCTGCCTGGGCCCGCTGCACCTCTCGCTCTGCCCGCAAAATCGCTGCCTCCTGGGCGCGGATCTGCTCCTGTTGCGCTGCCAAAGCCGCCTCCGCCTGGCGCAGATCGCGGCTGGACTGATCCACCTGCAACTGGCTGATGGCCCCCTCCGCCAATAGGCGCAGGTTACGTTCGTGCAGATCCCGGGCAAACTCCGCCGCTGCCTCTAGGCGCATCCGATCCGCCCGCAACTGGCTGAGCAGAGCACGGCTGCTCTCCAGGTTGGCTTGGGCCGCGGCAATCCCCGCCGTTTGGCCGGCCACCGCCGCCTGTTGCTGACGGCTGTCGATCTCAAACAGAGGTGCCCCAGCAGCCACCTGGGATCCCAACTGCACCAACACCCGAGTCACCTGTCCGCTCACCTGGGGCCGGATGCTGGCCACCTGCTGGGATCCGAGGCTGGCGATAAATTCCGACGCCTCCTCAATCATCCGTTCTTCCACCACTCCTATTCCCACTGGCGTGGGGGGTTGGCCGTCCCCCTCCATCTCCTGGGGCGGCCTTCCAGCTCGGCAGGCAGTTAACAGCAAAGAAAGACACAGCAGCGGCAAGGCCGTTCGCGCTCGCATCGTCAAGTTGCTCCCACAATAGGCATAGGGACAGGTAGGTGGACAAAGGGATCCCACCCCTGCACTTGCTTAACCAACCAAGGTAATGAACGAGAGCCTCCCCAAACCTGTGCAAAAGCGCTTGAAATCTTCCCAGTCCGGAACTAAGGTGTATGCTTAACAAAAACTTTCGCCGCGCTTCGCCCCACCCCAATGAGACTTCGTCCTGCTAACGCGATAAGGATACCCTTTGAGGGCACGCCACTCCTGGCTAGACTGTTCCCAGATCAGCAGGAAAGGAGTTCAGGCTTCCACCCCCTGCCGGAGAGCATGCCTCTAACCCCCAAAACCCTGAACTTTGCTGAATTTACTGAGCTTTAGGCGGTTTGGCAAAAGTCATTGAGAGGGATATAGTAG